>JACPFR010000003.1 GCA_016182905.1 Elusimicrobiota bacterium | reverse complement strand
CGCTTGGCCCCGAGGCCCTTCTCTTCAAGCCAAGCGATAATCACCTTCTTGGCTTCAGGCGTAGGAAGCCCGTCCAGGAGTCCCGAATTCGTTGCCGTTCCGTCGCCGGGAAAAGCCGTTCCCTCTTCGAGTTCCGTCCCGGCGGGAGGCAAAACCACGGTCTTTATATCGATGTTGTATTTGACGGCGAATTCGTGATCCCGCTCGTCGTGCGCCGACACCGCCATGATCGCCCCCGTGCCGTAGGACCCCAGCACGTAGTCCGCGATATAAACCGGTATCTTCGCCCCGTTGACGGGGTTGACGGCATAGCCGCCCGTGAACACGCCCGTCTTGTCCTTCTGCAATTCCGTTCTTTCGAGATCCGACTTGTTCCTCGCCGCCTCGACGTACTCTTTGACTTTGTGTCTTTGCGCCTCTGTGGTTATTTTGTCCGTCAAGGCGTGCTCGGGGGCCAGCACCATGTACGTCGCCCCGAACAAAGTGTCCGGCCGGGTGGTGAACACCTTGATCTCGTCCCCGCCCTCCGACTTGAAGGTCACCTCGGCGCCCTCGGAGCGCCCGATCCAGTGCCTCTGCATCGACAAGGTGGACTCGGGCCAGTCGAGCCCGGCGAGGTCGCTCTCGAGCCGGTCGGCGTACGCCGTGATCTTCAGCACCCACTGGCGCAGGCTCTTGCGCTCGACCTTGGTCCCGCAGCGCTCGCACGCCCCGTTGAAGACCTCCTCGTTGGCGAGGCCGGTCTTGCACGACGGGCAGAAGTTGATGGGCGCGGTGCTCTCGTAGGCGAGCCCCTTCTTGAACAGCTGCAGGAAGATCCACTGCGTCCATTTATAGTAGCCGGGGTCGGTCGTGTCGACCTCGCGTTCCCAGTCGTAGGAGAATCCGAGCGACTTGATCTGGCGGCGGAAGTTGTCGACGTTGTCGCGCGTGACCTTGGCCGGGTGCGTGCCCGTGGCGATGGCGAAGTTCTCCGCGGGCAGGCCGAAGGCGTCCCAACCCATCGGGTGCAGGACGTCGAAGTCCCGCATGCGCTTGTAGCGGCACAGGATGTCGGTGGCGGTGTAGCCCTCGGGGTGGCCGACGTGGAGGCCGGCGGCGGAGGGGTAGGGGAACATGTCGAGGCAGTAGAACTTGCGGCCGGGGCGCGGGGACTTCGGCGCGCGGAAAACCCCTTCGGCCTCCCATCTGTCCTGCCACTTCTTCTCGATCTCGGCGAAAGGGATGTGTTCGGTCTTCACGCGCAGATTATAGCTTTTCGCCCCGTCGAGACCGAGGTCTTGCGGCGGCCTTACCTGGATTCGGGCGAAGAAGAGCCCGCCGAAACGCTGACCGCCGCGGGCGGGATCGCGAGGCGCCCGCGCCAGAGGCCGGCGCGCGCGGTCGAGGTCGACGGATAGAGGAACTCGGTCCCGTACGACAGGGCGTAGCTCGTGGTCTCGAGCGCCAGCAGGGGGCCCGCCGAGGTCTGATTCTGCTCGAAGCACAGGATCCGGCCCTTCGGGATCTTGAGCTGCTCGGTGAGCGCGCCCGAGGCCGTGCCCGAGGCCAGCAGGGTCTCGTAAGCCCGGGGGGGCTCGCCGACGCCGAGCACGAGCGGCCGCATGGCGGCGTCGCGCACGAAATCCACGAAGGCGGGCTTCTTGCCGACGTTCTGGATCTCGACGAGGAGGGACACGCTCTCTCCGGGCGCGTAGGCGGCCTTCGCGGGGCGGGCGCGGGCGCGCAGCCCGGCGGACGCCTTGCTCCAGCGCGGCGCGGCGGGGAGGTCCGCGAGGCCGCACAGCGGCGAGCGCGTCAGGGGGTCCTCGGCGCGGGCCTTGAGCTTCGCGTCGAGATCGAGGAAGACGAGGGAGTAGGGATCGAGACGGGAGTTCTTCAGCTTCAGCGCCCAGTGCAGATGCGGTCCGGTGACGCGTCCGGTCGCGCCGACCTTGCCGATGACCTGGCCTTTCTTCACCAGGTCGCCGGGCTTGACCAGGAACTTCGAGAGGTGGGCGTACTGCGTGGTCAGTCCCATCCCGTGGTCGAGGATGATGGTCTTGCCCGCGAAGAACAGGGGATCGGCCAGCAGGACCTTGCCGGCGGCGGGGGCGCGCACGGGCTGGCCCTGCTTGGCCTTGAGGTCCATGCCCGAGTGCGGGGCCCGCGGCTGGCCGTTGAACACGCGCCGCTCGCCCAGGCGCCCGGTCGCGGCGCCGGGGATGGGCGAATCGAAGCGGCCGTCGAACAGGCGCTTCTCCTCGGTCTTGGAGAACAGTTTGTGGAGCCGGGCGGCCTCCGCCTCGGCGCGCTCGGAGTCGCTCTTGTCCGGGGTCACGAACTTCTGGTCGACCGTGAGCTCGACGACGGGGAAGCCCGCGTCGGCGACGTGCAGGGTCTCGCTCGAGCGGACCGTCCGGCCTCCGGGGGCGCGCAGCGCGGCCTCCAGGACCGCGGGGCCGGTCGAGAAGTCGAGGTCGAGGCCGGCGAAGGCGAGCCACGTCCCCGTCGACGGGCCCGGGAAGAAGTCGAGGGCGCGGCCGTTCAGGGACGCGGAGGGCGGGGTCTTGGCGTCGTTGCCGGCGACGGTCACGAGGACGATCTCCCCGGGCTTGAAGGCGCGGGCCTCGATCGAGAGCGTCGGGTCGGGCCGCGCGGCCGCGCGGGCCGGGGAGGGGGCCAGAAAAAGGAGGGCGGCGAGGGCGCCGGCGTTCATTCGACCATCTTCTTATACAACACCCGGGCCTTCGCGTTCGACGGATCGCGGCGCAGGACCTCGTCGAGATGGCGCGAGCACTGCTTCAGGCGGCCGGTCTCGCAGAGGAGCTTCGCGAGGTTGAGGCGCGCGTCGATCTGCTCCGGCGCGGCGGCCAGGGACCTCTCCCACCAGCCGATCGCGCCGTCGTGATCCTTGGCGAGGTAGGCGAGGTTTCCGAGGTTGTTCAGCGGGCCGGGGCGGGAAGGGGCGAGCTCGGCCGCGCGGCGGAAGGCGGCCGTCGCCCCGGGGAAGTCCGAGGCCTTCGCCTTGAGGAAGCCGAGCTCCTCGGCCGCGTCGGCGTCCGCGGACGAGCGCGCCAAGCGCTCCTCCATCTCGCGGATGAGCCCCGCGTCGGCGCCCGAGTGGAAGGGCGCCTCCATCGCGTTGCGGCGCACGGCGAGGGCGGGCTGGACGGCGAGGCCGAGGAAGACGAGCAGGACGCCGGCCGGCAGGACGGCGGGCGGCGCCGCCCCGGCGGGCCGGACGGGAGCGGCCGCGGCCAGCAGGACGAAGGCCGCGAAGGCCGAGGCGCCGAAGCGCAGGTCCGGCGAGACGAAGGCGGCCGCGAACAAGGCCAAGGCGCCGGCCGCGGCCGCTCCCCGGTCCAGGCTCCCGTCGGGGGCCGCGTCGCGGCGCAGCATGAGCCACGCGGCGGCGGGGACGGCGGCGAGCGCGGCCAGGCCGAGCGGGCCGGTCTCGGCCAAAGTCTGCAGATACTCGTTGTGGGCGAAGTTGACGATGACCCGTCCCTCCGGCCAGCGGGCCTTGAGCGCCGCGGAGGCGTAGGCGGGGAACTCGATGTGGAAGCGGCCCAGGCCGCAGCCGAGCAGCGGATGGGCGCGCCACAGCGACAGCGCGTCGCGCCAGATCAGGGCGTGCGTCCACTCGCGGCCCCGGAACGCCCACGCCGCGGCGGAGACGAGAGCGGCCGCGGCGGCGAGCGCCGCGGCGAGGCCGCGCCCCCGCAGGCGCGCCAGCGCCCACAGCGCCAGTCCCGCCAGCAGGCCGAAGACCGCCGCGCGCGAGTGCGTCAGCAGGAGGGCGGCGCCCTGGACGGCCGCCGCCGCGCCCCAGAGCGCGCGCTTCGTCCCGTCCGGCTTCAGCGCGCGGGCCAGGGCGATCGGAAGGGCGGAGGCCAGCGCCGTGCCGAGGAAGATCGGATTGCCGAAGCTCGCGAAGGGCCGCGGTGTCCCGGACGCCGCCTCGAGGACGGCCCAGACGGCGGCGGCGGACGCTCCCGCGCTCCAGGCCGTCAGGAACGCCTCGGGGCCGGCCGGCGCGAGCGAACGGCCGGCCGTCCAGAACGCGAGGCCGCAGAACAGGAGGCGGGCGGCTTCGGCCTGGGAGACGGCGAGGTCGGGGGACAAAGCCCAGAACAGGAGCCCCGCGCCCGCGAGCGCGGCCGCCGGGAGGTCGAGAGGCGAGCGCCGGCCCGGGCCGCCGCTTTTGGCGAGACGCCGGACCAGGAGGAAGCCGGCGAGCAGGACGACGGCCTCCACGGCGAGGAGCTTGGCGCGGATGATCTTCTGGTCGGGGACCAGCCAGAACGCCGCGGCGCCCAGCGCCCACGGCGCCGTGAGTCCGTTCCCGGGCCCGGCCTCGGCTTTAGACACGCAGGGAGGCGACGATCCGGTCCTGGACCTTGAACATGCGGGCCTTCGCCGCGGGACGGTGGTCGTCGTGGCCGGTGAGGTGCAGGGCGCCGTGGACGGCGAGCGTCGCCGCCTCGGCGGCGGGGGAGTGGCCCAGGGCCTTCGCCTGGCGGCGCGTCATCCACGACGAGATGAAGATGTCTCCTAACGGACGGTCGTCGCCGACGACTTCAGGAGGGACTTCATGCGAAAAGGCGATCACGTCGGTGTCGTAGTCGTGGGCGAGATAATGCCGGTTCATGCGCAGCATCGCGGCGCGTCCGAGGAAGACGACGTTGACCTCGCCGCGGCGCCCCGCCGTCTTCTTCGAGGAGGCGAACGCCTCGCGTACCGCCCTCTGGTACAGCGCGGCGCGCCTCGCCGACGCCGGCAAGGAGGCCATTCCCGCGATGATGATCTTCAACCCGCTTTTTCGTCCCATTTGTCGTAGGCCCTGATGATCCGTTTCACGATAGGATGGCGCGACACGTCGGCCTCGGCCATGCGGACCACGGCCATGCCGTCCACGCCCTTGAGGATCTCGAGGACGCGCACCAGGCCCGAGGTCGCGCGCGCGCCCAGGTCGTTCTGCGTCGTGTCCCCGGTGACGACGGCCTTCGAGCCCGTTCCCATGCGGGTGAGGAACATCTTCATCTGCTCGGGCGTGGTGTTCTGCGCCTCGTCGAGGATCATGAACGCGTCCTCGAAGGTCCGGCCGCGCATGTAGGCCAGCGGCACGATCTCGATGACGTCGTTGTCCCGCCAGGTGCGGAAGCGCTCGCCGCCGAGCAAGGAGATGAACGCGTCGTACAAGGGGCGCAGATAGGGGTTCACCTTCTCCATGAGGTCGCCGGGCAGGAAGCCGAGCTTCTCGCCGGCCTCGACGACGGGGCGGGAGAGGACGATCTTCGTCACCTGCCGCGACTCGAGGGCGCGCAGGGCGCAGGCGACCGCGAGGAAGGTCTTGCCCGTGCCGGCCGGGCCGATGCCGAAGGTCAGGTCGTGCTCGGCGATCGTGTCGCAGTATTTCTGCTGGTTCGGCGTGCGCGCGCGCAGGACCTTCCCGTTGTGGGCGCGGTACAGGCCGTCCTCGGGAAGCGACGGCGCGTCCAGGTTGATCGGCTCGAAGCCGCGCGGGTCGACCGGGGCGGCGCGGCGGCGAAGCGCCTCGATCTCGGCCCGCAGGCGCTTGGCGGCCTTCTCCACGCGCTGGGCGCTTCCTTTGACCGTCAGCGACAGGTCGCCGCTCTCGGCGTCCTGGCGCAGGAAGATCTCCACTCCGAAATCCCTTTCCAACTCGCGCAGGCGGGCGTCCTGCTCCCCGAGGAGGCGGACCGTCTCGTTCTGGTCGTTGAGTCGTATGAGCTTGGTGGTCATCAGCAGATCCCCCGTGAAGCGTCGGCCAGTCCGAGCCGCGCGCCGACGGCGCGGCAGGCGTCGAGCGCGGCCGACGGTCCTCGTCCCTCGAGCGCGGCGGCCCAGCGCTGCTGGGCGTCGCGCAGGCGCCAGGTCCCGGCGAGAAGGCCGGCGTCCCAGAGCGCGTCGAGCCAGCGCAGGGCGCGCGACGCCCGCGCGGAGTCGACGGGCTCGGCGACGACGGCCTCCATGTGGCGGTGGAGACGGTCCTCGAGCTCGTACGACCAGGGCAGCTCGGAGGCGTTGAAGGAATGCACGGCCGACTCGGACAGGAGCTGGAGCACGGCGTCGTCCTCCCGCCCGCCGCGGCGGAACGCGGCCATGCACTCGACCCAGCGCTTGAGGTAGGCGGCGCGGGAGGCGCCGAGCGCGCCCGCGCCGGCCAGGGACTTGACCACCTCGGCGCGCTCGTCGTTGAGCACCGCGTCGAGGCCGAAGGCCGAGGGGCCGAAGCGCTCGTCCATCGCCGCGCGGAACTCGTCGTCGGGCAGGCGCAGGAACTGGTCCCCGATCGTCAGCGGATCGAGCGCCTCGCGGCGAGGGGCGAGCCAGACGGCGAAGTCGAGACGGTCGGCGCGATGGACGATCGCGTGGAGCTCGGCGCTCTGCCGGGTGTCGACGGAGCGGACCGTCACGTCCCGGACCGACAGGGTCCGCTCGCGGCCGGCGAGGCCCGCCTTGTCCGCGCGGAACGCGGGGCCGGCCGTCCAGCGCAGCAGCGGCGGCTCCGGCGCAGGCAGGCCGAGATGGTCGAGCACGGCCGCGTGCGCCGCGGCGCGGGGCAGGCCGACGCGCGACGAGGCCACCATAGTCCTCCATACTTTAGCCCCGTTCTCGAAGCGGGGCAGGTTCGAGCGGCAGGCGGCAAGTCGCTCGACGAACGCCTCCTCGGCGTCCTCGCCGAGCAGCTTGGCGAGGTCGATGGCCCGCGCGGCGCGGGTCAGGCACAGCACGGCCTCCACGCCCGAGATGTCGTCGAAGAACCAGCCGCAGCTCGTGAACATGGCCAGGCGCTCCCGCTGCATCGTCAGCAGCTTGAGGGCGCGCCTCTCCTCGTCGGCGAGAAGCGGGCGCTTGGCGTGCGCTTTCAGGAACGCCGAGGCGCGCTCGTCGCCGGGCTCGAGCCACAGGACCGACGCCTCGTCGCGGACCCTCCACGGGTCGTCGAAGAAGCGCGAGGCGTCGTCCTCGTAGAACGCGTCGAGGCGGTGGGCCAATCTGTTGAGGGCGTCTCTCAGCCCGGTCCGCCACCGCTGGTCCCAGTCGGGCAGGTGCGCCGAGCGGCAGCCGCAGTCCTTGTCCCAGCGGCCGAGGCCGTGGTCGCAGCTCCAGGAGGTGTTCTCCCGGATGCGGACCTCGTGGGGCGGGGGGAACAGCGCGAGGAAGCGCGCGGGGTCGGTCGCCGGGATTCCGTCGGCCTCGAGAAGGTCGAGCGTCAGCGCCAGCACGCGCTCGGCGCCCGGATGGTGGTGGCCGTAGAACTCCCCGTCGCTGACGACGTGGGCGAGCTGGGCGGCGTCGCCCTCCCAGGGCCGGCCGCGCACGGCGCCGGCGAAGTGCTCGGCGCTGACCGTCGTCTCGCCGCTGACGATCCCGGCCGACAGGCGGTGATGATAGAAGAAGATCACGAGCTTCTTGGACGGGTCCGACGGCGACACCCAGAGATACGGGGTCTTCGGGTCGATGTGCTCGGCGTCGAGCTTGACCCAGGCGTCGGAGCCGAGGTCGCGCACCGCCTCGCCCTGCTTGGGATCGAGTATGGTGAACTCGACGCCGTGGCCGGCGAGGACCTCGAGCGTCTCGACGTCCACCGCCGTCTCGGGAAGCCACATGCCTTTCGCCGGGCGGCCGAAGCGATGACGGAACTCGGCCAGGCCCCAGCGCACCAAGGTCTCCTTGTCGCGGGGCGACTCGAAGGGCAATATATTATGGAAATAGGGCTGCGCGATCGCCGTCTGGGTGGCCGCGTCCGCGGCGAGTACGCGGCGCAGGATGGCCGGACGCTCGCTCTCGAGCCACGACATCAGGGTCGGGCCGAAGTCATAGGAGAGGCGCTTGAGCGTCTCGTCGTAGGCGATCGTCCGCCCGTCGGACCCGCCATGGACGCCCAAGGTGACCGGCCCGTAGCACTCCTCGGCGACGCGCGCGTTCCAGTCGTGAAAGGGGGCCGCCGAGGCCTCTCGGTCCACCGTCCCCGTCCACGGGTTCTCCCGCGGGGGCTGGTAGAAATGGCCGTGGACGCAGATATGCCGATGGCTCACGGTGCCATTGTAGTTTTTTCCGGGGGGGGACGTCCAAACCGACTACTGTGGTAGAATGACTCATAGAGCCGTACACCTCCGTGTTGTATGCGGATAGGCTTCTTCCGAAGCAACCCGCGCATTCTACAACGACGGGATCAGGTGTACGGCTCGTCCATCTTATCTAGGACCTGCGGTGGATACCGCCGCGACCGTGGACGGCGTGGACGAGCAGGTCGCCCACCCCGCCCACCGCCGCTTGGATTTCTCCGCCCCTGCCGGGGCGCGCGGAACGGTCCGCGGACGCTCCTCCCTGCCCTGCGGATGGCAGGGACCGAGAACTCCACCGTCTCCACCGCTCGGCGGCGGAGATTTTTTCTTGGCTTTTTTCACGCCTTCCCGTCCCGTCCTCCTCCTTTCCGGTCTTTTTCATGTCGCCCCTCGCTTCTCGGGACTCCAGGAGCGAAGGCCTCCTCACTGCGGCATAAACGGCCCTCCCCGCCGGCGATCCGAAAACCTGGCCCAACCCCCGCCTAGCCCCTAGTTTTCGGACGGCTCGCGTGCCGCGAGGCGGCCAGCCCGGCTGCACCGGGGGCCGTCTCCAGGGTGGGGCCCCGCCATTTATTCCTCGCCGTTCGGCCTTCCTCGGGTCCCTCGCCCTCCGGGTGCTGCGGAGGTGCGACATGAAAAAGACCTGCAAGATCGTCGGACGGAACGGGAACAAAGGCCGGGCCGCGAAGCCGGACGCCGTGGCGGAGGCTCTCAAGGGCTACCTGGATGGGAGCAACCTGAAGGCGCGGAACTTCGCGCTCGGGCTGTGCCGTGACGCGGACGAGGCGAACGAGTTGGTTCAAGAGGCCTGCTATCGGGCTCTGCGTGCGCGCAAGCAGCACGACTCGATGAAGTCGGTCCATAGTTGGCTTCTCAGCATCCTGCGCAACGCGTTCAGGGACTCGCGCAAACGCATGGAGCGCCGAGCAGGGCTGTCCCTCGACTGCCAAGGCAGAGAAGGGACCGGGCTCCGGGATACGCTCGCGGGCGCGGACGAGGACCTGCTCTTGCGACTGGAGCGCGCGGAGACGACGGTCCTGGTGCGCCGAGCGCTGGCCCGCCTGCGCGCGTGCGAGCGGCAGGTGCTGACGCTGTGCGACGCGAGGGGAATGACCTACGCCGAGGCCGCGCGGACGCTCGCGCTTCGCGAGGGCACGGTGCGCTCACGACTCCATCGGGCGCGCCTGAAAGTGAGAAAGATGGCGGGCTGGCTCATGCCGGCCTGAACGGGGACCGGAGGCCGTCCGCCGAAAGGCGGACGGCCGTTCGGGGCGGGTCGGTCCGCAGCCGCTCCACCTCGCTACGCGAGGTCCAACGACGGCAGAGTCCGAAACGGTTGAAAGCCTGGAGAACCATACGGGGAACGGCTAAACTCGATTCACTTCCGGTCCCTACAACTGATGAGCCTCGAACGCATCGACAGTCCGGCTACCGATTTATCCGCGGAGCAGGCAAAGCCCTGGATATTGGTTATCGACGACGACCACGGGTTTCGCCCTGCCTTATGCGAATACCTTCGCCGATTTCATTTCCAGACTTCCGAAGCGAAATCCGCAATAGAGGGCTTGGTGTGCGCCCAGACGCGGAAGCCTGACTTGATTGTTCTGGATCTCTGCCTCGACGGCAGAGGATCGAACGACACCCGCTCCGCGGAGTTTTTCCTGAAGGCATTGAAGTCCGACCGCAACCTCCGCTCAATCCCCGTCGTCGCCATTTCGGGCATGTTCCATAGGGACGAGGCCGCGGCTCGGTTTAAGAGTCTTGGAACGGATTCCTTCATCTATAAGGGGAATATCTTCGAGGGTGGCCACTTCTTGCGCATGATCCGCGGGCAGACGGTCCTGTGTCAAGCGCTCGCTCCCGCTACTCCGTCTGCCGGCCCGCATCGGGAGCCTGTGGAGGAGCTTGGCCTTCCTGCCGTTGGATTCCCGTTAGAGTTGACCATCCTGGTCATCGATGACGAGGAGGACACCGCGAGTCTCCTCAAGCAACTCCTCAAAGAGCAAAGAATTTTGTGGGCCGACACCGGCGCCAAAGGACTCAGCTTGGCGAAGTCCGAACTGCCCGACTTGGTGATCTTAGATCTCCACATGCCGAACCTTGACGGCAAACAGGTGTGCGAGCGCCTGCGCGCCAACGACACCAGCAACCTATACCTTCCGGTCTTAATGCACACGGGAGATCAGCGGTGTCAGCAAGAGATCGCATGCCTCGATATCGGCGCGGATGATTACATCGTCAAGGCAGGCTCGAATGCCCGGCTGTTGGCCAAGATTCGCGCGATGATCAGACGACGCCGGTTTCGAACGGATTCTCGAGGCGTTCAATCAATCGGCGGCGTCAGGTTGGACCTCAAGCTCCATACGATCAGCATCAAGCGCGCATCCAGACTTGCCGCGTTTACCAAGGCGGAGGCCGCCATCGTCCTTCTATTGATGAGCGGGGAGGGCGCCCTCATCGATACGAAAGCGATTCACAAGAAGATTTGCCGCGCCTGGCCCAACTCCGACTCGACGGCGATCAAGACTCATGTCAGCCACATCCGTCACAAGTTGGAAGAGTTCGCGCACCTCATCGAGTCCGTTAAGGGCGAAGACGGCTACCGCTTCAACGTCGAACTGGCCAAAACCCTCCTTTAGCCCCGCCCGACCCGCAGACTCCGCCTCGAAGCGGTCTATCTAGCTCCAGGGCTATGATGCCGGCCCGCCAGACACAACTCCAAGCTCATAAACTTGGACCCAGGCGCGGTCCTTCGGAAGATCCTGCACATGGTTAAAAATCAGCTTGGCTCGGACCTTCAGCAAGCTCTCATACCTTGCCCGGCTTCCGCTCGGCAGCCCCTCCAGCCATCGATGATAGTGCTCCGAACCCGCGTTGACCAACAAGTGCGTGATGCCTTTCCGTTTAAGATTTGCCAAGAGCTCATCGGCGTCGGCGGAGGAGTCGGCCAGGCCTTGCATCGGGTTGACATCGAACACCGAGGCGGTAAAGAATTTTCTTTCGCTGTAGTACCCGCGTTCTTCTCCAATGAAGAGAATGGTCGCGTCTTGCGGAAGGTTCTCATTGATGAATTTCGCTCCGGCGTAATACGGCGCGTTATAGGACGGGTGCTCGTGGAGAAGGTAATCGGATTTAGTCATGCGGCCATAGGCGACCTTCCACGTACCTGGGTTCGCCAGCATCAGGAATACACGGGCCATGTTGATGGTCATCGTGTAAATGAAAATTGCGACGATGGCGAGCCGAAGCATGCGAGGAAGCTCGGTCAGCCAAAGGGCGCTGGCGACGAGGATGCAGTATAGCGGGACAGCCGGCAAGACGAAGCGGGACAGCGACGAATGAAGCGCCCACGCCAGCCAAAGCCCGACCGTTATGATGAACAATCCCCTCTGCTGGATCGTCTTCCATCGGGCCAAGAAAAGCCATGGCAGCCCGATCTGCAACGTCGGACCCACGTAGCCGTCCATGGCGTGAGCGACAGGGTTCCAGATACCGCCGATAAAGCTCTTGAAGCCCGGCCACGTCGTGAACGCTGAAGCGAGATCTCTGGCGTGAGCGTCGCTTCTCAGTCCGGCGACATTGGCGGTGGCGCTGCCTTTAAAGACATCGTTGAGGAACGGATAGGTGGGATTGTGATAGAAGAACCAGTTCTTTACGAGCCAAGGGCTGGCCACGAGCGCGGTCGCGCCGAAGAACAAGGTCAACTGCCTCAAGAGCATTCGAGGGTCGAATCTTTCCGCCTGGAGTTGCTTATAAACGAGAGGAAGAGCCAGCACGGGAATATACAATCCTGCGTTGTATTTCGTGCCGAAGGCGAAGCCGGCCAGGAAGCCCGCCAATATCAACGGCTTCGCGTCCGACTCGAGTTCGCCTAGCCGCACCGTCTCAAGAATCAGGAGAACGGCGAGCAGCAGGTAGAACGTCATCGGCAGCTCAACCTTTGCGACCGAGCTTGCGAAGCAAACGAGCGGCGCGGAGTAGAAGAGCAGAGTCGCCAACAATGCGACTCTGCGGTTTGCGAACTTTAGGCACCACGAGTAAATCGTCGCTGCGATCAGGACTCCGAATCCGAAATGGAGCAGCTTCGCCAAGGTTTCCGTTCCAAGAGCCAGGGCGAGCCCGTAAAGCATCTCGGTGCCGAACGGAACGCCGGAATAGATCATGTTCGGCGTCGGCACGATCCGCTGATGCAGCAGGTACAGCTTCGGCATGGCCAAGTGATACACGAGGCTATCGTAGAAGTGCTCTGGAGCCATGGCGGCCATGAAGTTCATCAAGAGGTAGGCCGCCAACAGAGCGCAGCCAAGACCCTCCCAAAACGTGATCTTCTCCGCCCGACCCTGAGCCTCGCTCGTCTGCCCGTTCGCGAAGGACCCGGCATAGCGCATGATCCCGGCCGCCGCGATCGGGAGAACGACAAGCGCGATCATGACCCATTTGGTCCAGAAACCGGCAAGACCGAGAGCCAAGAGGATAAGCGAAAGGGACCCGAAGCCCATCCCGAGCGCATAAAAATTGCGACCCCAGGTCTCCCTCAAGTCGAGCCTCAATGCATGCAGGGCGATGCGCCCCAGGCTAAGGGCGGACGCGAAGATGGCGCCGGTCCAGATGATGTCGGGAAGATTCGTCGCTATAACGCCGAAGCGGATCTGGCTGAGCAGATCAACGAACGCGCCGATGGTGCGGATGTTATCCTGGAAGTGGGTCGTATAAAAGGAATAAAGGAACCCCTTCCACCATGTGAGCAGCCACCCATAGAGCCCAAGGAGCGCCAGCAGGGTCAAAGGTTTGGGCAACCGCTGAGACAGAGAATCCGGGTCCGAGATAACGCCTTCGGCCGGGCCCACGGCTCTGCGTTCCTTTTCAAACCGCTGCTGATCTCTTCGACGCTTATTGCTCACTTTTGAAGTATGCATGAAAATTCAGACTTGTGCAAACCACGTGCAGGCGAGACTCTCTCCATGTCAACGGAGAAGCCTAGTCTCGACCCCGGGTGACTATTGAAAACAGACCGGCGGTTGAGGATAGGTTAAGACCCGTCCTGAATACTTGTTTTACCGACGGAAGGACACCAGCCGGCGCGGGGGGTCTTGACGCCCTGATGTTCCCGCGCAATCCTTCGCCGAGTGATATTTTTCTGTAAAAATCGGATAAAACAATCTCCGCCAAGGGACGGCAGTAGGCTTGGGTTGCACCTCCTAGCCGGCCTGATGGTCTTCGGGATGGCCACAGGCGCCACGGTGAACGCCGCAGTGACCAATGACGTCGTCGTTGGCGTGACCGGCTTCAATCCTAAAGTTGTCAGGCTGAATGGAGCTTCGGGGGTTCCTGCGTGGACCTACACCTCTCCTCTGTTTAATTCTCCTATAGCCGCCATTGGTATGGATCCCGTCGATCAATCCGTTTACTTTGCGATTGCCAAAACTGGCCATAAAGTGAGTTCGACCGGAGGACTGTTGTGGGGCGGACTGGTGAATGGGTTTCCGGCGGTCAATTGGGGGAATATCCCCAACCCAGCCTCCTTCGCATTTGATCCTCTTAATCGACACGTATACGCTTCCGGCGCCTGCAGCCACGGTTGGATGGGCAAGATAACCCCATCGAACGGCAGTCTCGCATGGTCGGTCGGTTCCGCGGTCAGCTTAACCTTGGATGATGTTCCTTCGTTGTCGGTGGGGGACAACGATGGGAGCCTCTACGGAGTCGCCGGCAACAATAAAGCGCTCTACAAGTACAGCGGAAGCGGGACGCAGATATTCAAAAAAACGATCGCTTGGAGCGTCCGTTCCACCGATTGCGGTGGAGGACGTGGAGACTTCAGCCGCTTCAATCGGAATTTCTATGGAGCGGGTGGGAATACCACGGGCATTTTCCCAACCAACTTCTTATACAGGTTGGATCAAAATGGGAACGTTCTTGATACCTTTGCGTTGCCGTTGACTGCCAGGGTGACGGGCGTAGCGGTCGACAATGCGAGCGCAAGCCCGGGTTATGGGGCCGTCTACGTCAGCGCAGGGAATTCCATTTATCGGTTCAGCCCGAGCTTGAGTTTGATTTGGGGGCCGGTCGACATAGGGAACACCGCCGACTTTCTCGCAGTGGAGCCCTTGAGCGGCGGCCTCTTTGTAGGCAGCATCGGCGGGAAATTCGTACAGCAACGATTCACGTTCAACGGAGGCGCAGGTTGGACCTACTCGACGGGAGCGCAAGCGCCGTCCTCGCTGTCGACGCAGAGGCTCGTCAGCCCTTACCTGGAGTTCTCCGGCTCGCCGCAGACGTTGCTGTCCGGCCAATGTTCAGCTGCCGTGACCGTGCAGACGCGGAACGCGCAAAACGGCGTTGCGACCACCGGAGGTCTCGTCACCCTCGCGTCCAGCGACGGGACGATACAATTCTACTCGGCTCCAGGCTGCGGCGGCTCGCCGGTTGCTTCCATCACGATTCCGGCGGGCTCGAGTTCGGCGGGCTTCTATTTCAAAGGCACGACGGCCGGCGCGCCTGAGATCACGGCCTCGGTCGCCGGCTTTGCGTACGCTTCACAGAACGCAACGATCAACGTCCCCAAACTGGCGTTCACCACTCCGGCGGTGACGGCGACGGCGGGCGCCTGCTCGGCCGCTTTCGCGACGATCCAGTCTCAAAGCCCCAACGGCAGCCCGCTGAACGTCCAAGCCAACACTCCCGTGTCTCTCACATCAAGCGACGGGACGATGCAATTCTACACGACGTCAGGCTGCGGCGGTTCAGCGGTTGCTTCCATTACGATTTCGGCGGGCTCAAGCTCGGCGAACTTTTATCTCAGGAGCACGACCGCCGGCACGCCGCTCATCACGGCCTCGGCCGCAGGATATGCGAATGCGACCCAGGGCGCGACGATCACTGCTGACACTACACCGCCCTCGACCGTCCTAGATCTAGCAGCCTTGGGCATCAGTGAAACCCAGGCCAGGCTCACCTGGACTTCGCCGGGCGACGACGGCTCCGCCGGCTCCATCACCAACGGCCAATATGACATCCGGTGGGCGCAGGTCGATTCCGGTCAATTTGATTACAACACGGCGACTCCCGTTCTGCTTCCCGCGACCGGCCCCTCGGGCCAGTCGAAGAGCGTGACTATCGATGGGCTCCCGACCGGGATGACCGTCAGCTTCGGCCTCAAGACCGCCGATACCGCCGGAAACGTCTCTGAACGCTCAAATATCGCCTCTGCCCCGACCTTCACGGTGAGGGAGAGCCTCGATACCGTTGTCCGCATGGCGGCGCCTATTCCAGTCAGCATCGTATTGGCCGATCAAAACAGCTCGGCCAGCGTGCTACAGATCGCTTTCGACGGCGGCCTCTCCCCGGCGAGCTCCGTCTACGAACTGACTCCAAGCCCATACACCTTTTCGTCGCCGGCGAGGGTCACGTTCAAGTTTAATCCCGCGACCGTGGACGTGGCCACTTTGGCCATCTACAAGGCCGACACGCCTACATCTCCCTTGAGCAGCGTCCCGATCACGAACCAGACGATCGACCTCGTTGCGAACACGATATCGGGAGACGTGTCCGGCCTCTCTTTCTTCGTTCTTCTCTTCAAGACCCAGGATGCCCTTCCTCCGAGATCCGTTATAGACATCGGGCTTCCTTCTTTCTCGGCTTCCCCGGTGCTCATCACTTCCACCACTCGGCTCTCCATCACTGCCACCGACGACTTGCAGGTCGTCGGCGACGGGCGCGGCTCGGGCGTGGCGCAGACGCGCTACGCCATCGACGCCGCCGCCTTTGCTCCCTTTTTATCCTCTTTCACAATAGTCGGGAGCGGCCTGCATACCATTCGTTTCTTCAGCACCGATCTGGCGGGCAACACCGAGGCCGAAAGAACCTCCACCGTCGCGGTGGATAATACCGCTCCCGCAACCGCTTTGGCCGCAGTGGGGGGAAAACAAGCTTCAGGCCCCGACGCCGCCAGCTTTTTTGCGTCCTCCGACACGCGCATCAGCCTGAGCGCGACCGACCCCTTGGTCAGCGGCGTAGCCTCGGGCTTGGCGCTCACGCATTACCAGGACAACACCGGTCCGCTCCAGACCTACAGCGCCCCCTTCTTGCTGACTCAGGGCTCGCACACGCTGAACTATCACAGCCGCGATAACCTGGGCAACGCCGAGGTCGCACAGAGCAGCACGATCCTCATAGACGCGGCCGCGCCGGTCAGCACGGCGAGCGTCGGCTCGCCGCTCTACGTCTCGGCCGCCGGCGTCCGGTTCATCTCGCCGGCGACGCCCGTGAGCCTCACGGCCATAGACCCGACGGTCGCCAACGTCGCCTCGGGAGTCGAGCGCCTCGAGGTCAGCGTGGACGGCGGCGCTTTCGTGACCTACGCCTCGGCGCTGACCTTCGCGGAGGGCCGCCACGTCCTGCTCTTCCGCGCCGTGGACCGCGTCGGCAACCGCGAGACGGAGAACACGCTCGAACTGCAGGTGGACGCGACCTCGCCGCTGACCGCGCGCGGCTTGAGCGGCGGCTTCGAGTTCACGGACGCGGGCGGCGATCTCTTCGTGTCCTCGGGCGCGCGCCTGGCCTTCACGGCGGCCGATCCCGTCCCGGCGCTGCCCGGCGCGCTCGCCTCCGGTGTCGCCTTCACGCAGTACCGGCTCGACGCTGCCCCGACCGCTCCCTTCACCGCCTTCGTCTCGCCGCTCGCGCCGCTCTCCGAGGGTCGGCACGCAGTCGAGTTCCGCAGCCAGGACAACGTCGGCAACCTCGAGACGACGCGGACGCTCGCGATTACCTACGACGCCACGGCCCCGGTCATCACGATCACGGCGCCCGGCGCGGGCAGCTACGTCGCCACCAAGAACACGATTCCGGTCAGCTTCACGGTGACCGACAACTTCGACCCCACGCCCGTTATGAGCGCCGTCCTGACACAGATCCAGGACCGCGGCAGCCCGCGCGGCGCGCGGCCCGCGGTCGTCGCGGTCGCCTCCGGCCAGGCTCTGCAGCCGCTCTCCCTGGATGACGGGCTCTGGCAGCTGCGCGTCTCGGCGACTGACTTCGTGCAGAACGCCGCGGCGGCGGCCGGCGACACCTTCGAGGTGGTACACGACACGCTCGCGCCCCGCTCGACGCTCGCCGTCGGCGCGCCTCAGGCCTCAGGCGGCCCGGGCGGCTCCCTGTTCGTCACCCGCGACACGCTCTTCACGCTCTCTTCGATCGACGATCTCGTGAACTCCAACGACGCCGCGGGCCTGGGCGTATCCTTCCAGGAGCTGAATGTGGACGCGATCCTGCGCGGCCGCTTCACGAACCCAGCCCCGGCCTCGGGCCAGATCTTCACCTCGACGTTCACGCTCGGCGCGGACGCCGACGGCGCTCGGGCGCTCTCGTTCTACGCTGAGGATGCGCTCCAGAATCGCGAGGCGGCGCGCCCGGCCGCCGTCGCCGTGGACAACACGGCTCCCCTGACGACGCTCGCCGCGGAAGGCGGCCGGCAATACCCCGCCCCAGACGCGGCCACCTTCTATGCCTCCCTGGCGACCCGCATCAGCCTGGCGTCCGTCGACCCGCTGGTCAACGGCGTCGCTTCGGGCGTCGAGTTGACGCAGTACCAGGAAAACGGCGGCGCCTTCCAGACCTTCACCACGCCTTTGAGTCTCCCTGAAGGCAGCCACGCTTTGGTCTATCGCAGTCGGGACCGGGTTCAGAACCTGGAGGTGATGCGCAGCAGCACGGTGCTCGTCGACGCGACCGCCCCGACGACCGCGGCCGGCGTAGGAGCGCCGCTCTTCGTCGCGGCTGACGGGGCGCGCTACGTCACGCCGGCGAGCACCGTGACCTTCAGCGCGGCCGACCCGGCGCTGCCGGGCGGCCAAGCGGGCTCGGGCGTGAGCCGCGTCGAACTGTCGCTTGACGGCGCGGCCTTCGCGGCCGTGAACTCCGCTCTCGCGCTCGCCGAGGGCCGCCACGAACTGCTCTATCGCGCGGTCGACAACGTGGGCAACACGGAGGCCGCGCGCTCGCTCGAGCTGCGCTCGGACACCACGCCGCCCTCCACCATGGTCCAGCTCGGCGCCCCGCTGTTTACGGCCGCGGACGGCGTCAACTACATCACGCCGGCGACCCCGATCAACTTCTCGGCGGTGGACCCGCTCGTCGCCGATGTTGCCTCCGGACTGCAGCGCATCGAGGTCTCGGTCGATGGCGAGCCTTTCGCGCCGCGGATCGCGCCGCTCACCTTGGCCGAGGGCCGGCACACGGTGCTCTACCGCGCCGTCGATAACGTCGGCAACATCGAGGCGACCCGCACGCTCAGCGTCCAGTCCGACGCTACCGCGCCGGTCAGCGCGGCCGAAGTCGGCTCACCGTCCTTTACCGCGGCCGACGGCACCCGCTACGTGACGCCGGCCACGCCCGTCACCTTCTCGTCCGCCGACCCGCTGGCGGCCGACGTCGCCTCGGGACTCGACCGCATCGAGGTCAACATCGACAGCGCGGGTTACGTCAGCTACAGCGGGCCCCTCTTCTTCGCTGAGGGACGCCATACCATGCTCTTCCGGGCCGTGGATAAGGTCGG
Organism: Elusimicrobiota bacterium; assembly: GCA_016182905.1. NCBI lineage: Bacteria > Pseudomonadati > Elusimicrobiota > Elusimicrobiota bacterium. The sequence goes on along the minus strand of JACPFR010000003.1, from coordinate 21,629 downwards.
CAACGTCGAGACGGCACGGACGTTGACGGTCCAGTCCGACGCCACGCCGCCGCTCACGACGCTGGCCGCCAGCGGCGACTTCTTCGTGTCTGAGGCGCGCAACTTCGCCCCGGCATCGTTCTCATATAGCCTCAGCGCGCAAGATCCGATCGTCAGCCAAGTGGCCTCGGGCGTGGCCTTCACGCGGTTCGGGACCGGCGGAGGGCTTCAGACCTACAGCTCGGCTTTCAGCCTGAGCGAGGGCGTGCGCGCGGTAGAGTTCCAGAGCCAGGATAACGTAGGCAACCTCGAATCGCTCAAGACGGAGACTGTCCACGTCGACGCCACCGCGCCGACGAGCAGCCTGTCGGTCGGCGCGCCCAGCTTCGACCCCGGCGGCGGCCAGCCCGTGTTCGTCGCGCCAGCCACGCTGCTCAGCTTGGCCGCAGTCGATCCGATGAGCGGCGGCGTCGCCTCGGGCCTGCGGCTCATCTCGTTCCGGCGCGGGTCCGATGCCTTCACGACCTACACAAGCTCGTTCGGCCTCGCCGTTCCCGACGGCCTGAAGACCGTCGAATTCTTCGCCGAGGACAACGTCGCCAATCGCGAGACCGCCGAGTCCAGGACCTTCGCGCTCGACGGCGCGGCACCGGCGACTTCCCTGGCGGTGCAGGGCGGCCGGCAGCATCCCGGACCGGACGCGGCCAGCTTCTACGCCTCGGCCGGGACGCGCTTTGACTTGGTCGCTGTCGATCCCGTCGTCAACGGCGTGGCCGCCGGCATAGCCTTCACGCGCTTTCAAGACAACGCGGGCACGCTCCAGAACTTCGGCTCCGCGTTCTCTCTGGCCGAGGGCAGCCACGTCGTCGCCTACCAGAGCCAGGACAACGTCCAGAACCTGGAGGTGCTGCGCTCGACGACGGTTCTCATCGACGCCACGGCACCCGTGACCTCGGTCCAGATCGGCGCGCCGCTCTATGCGGCGCCGGACGGGACCAACTACGTCGCTCCGGGAACGCCCGTCGCCTTCACGGCGGCCGATCCCGTGGTCCAGGGAGTCGCCTCGGGCGTCAACCGCATCGAGGTCGCCGTCGACGGCGGATCGTTCGTCGCTTACTCCTCGGCGCTGACCTTCGCCGAGGGCCGGCATACGGTGCAATATCGCGCCTTCGATAATGTCGGCAACGCCGAGGCCGCCCGGACCTTGAACGTCCAGTCGGACGACACGGCGCCGCTCACGGCCTTAGGCCTCATCGGCGGCAGGCAGTTCCCTGGACCCAATGCGGCGAGCTTCTTCGCCTCCTCCGACACGAGGCTTTCCCTGCCGGCGGCGGACCCCGCGATCAGCAACGTGGCGTCCGGCGTCACTTTCACGCGCTGGCAGGACAACGGCGGCGTCTTCCAGACTTTCAACGCGCCGATTACCCTGCTTGAGGGCAGCCACGCGCTGGGTTATCAAAGCCGGGACAACGTCGAGAACCTGGAAGTGCTGCGCTCGACGACCGTCCTCGTCGACGCGACGGCGCCGGTCAGTTCGGCCACCATCGGCTCGCCGCTGTTCCTCGCGGCGGGCGGAGCGAGGTTCATCACGCCCGCAACGCCGGTGGCCTTCTCAGCCGCCGATCCCGCGGTCAACGGCGTGGCGTCGGGGGTGCAGCGCATCGAGACATCGATCGACGGCGGACCCTATGCGCTCTACACCGCGGCGCTGACCTTCGGCGAGGGGGCGCATAGCGTCCTGTTCCGCGCCGTCGACAACGTGGGCAACACCGAACTCGCGCGGACGTTGACCGTCCAATCCGACGACACGCCGCCGGTCACCACCGCCGAGACCGGCGAGCCGCTCTTCGTCGCGCCCGATGGGACCAACTACATCACTCCTGCCACGCCGGTAACCTTCCGGGCCGTCGATCCGACGGTCGGCACGGTGGCCTCGGGGGTGTCGCGCACGGAAGTGGCGGTCGACGGCGGGCCCTTTGCGGCTTACTCCGGCGCTCTGACCTTCGCCGAGGGGCGGCACACGATCCTGTTCCGATCCATCGATACGGTGGGCAACATCGAGATCGCCCAGACCCTCAGTGTGCAGTCGGACGACACCACGCCTCTCACTTCCCTGGCTGTCCTCGACGGCCGGCAGTTTCCCGGGCCGAACGCCGCGACCTTCTACGCTTCTCCTGAGACCCGCTTCGGCCTGCCTGCCGTCGACCCCGTCGCCAGCGACGTGGCATCGGGCCTGGCGTTTACGCAATGGCAGGATAACGGCGGCGCCTACCAGGCTTTCACCGCCGCCTTCGCCTTGCCCGAGGGCAGCCACATGCTCGCCTATCAGAGCCAGGACAACGTCTCGAACCTGGAGGTGCCGCGCTCGACGACGGTCCTCGTCGACGCCACGGCGCCGGTCAGCACCGCCTCGATCGCGACGCCGCGGTTCATCGCCGCGGATGGAACGATCTACCTCACGCCGGAGACACCGATCACCTTGTCCGCCGCCGACCCCTCGTTGCCCGCCGGACAACCCGGCTCCGGCGTGAGCCGCATCGAGGTCGCGATCGACGGCGAGGCTTTCAGCCCCTACGGCGCGGCGCTCACTGTCGCCGAGGGTCTCCATACTATCCTGTTCAAAGCCGTGGACAACGTGGCCAACGTCGAGACCGTCCATACTTTGCTCGTCCGCTCGGACGCTACGACGCCGCAGACCGCTTTGACTCTCGCCGGCGGCAGGCAAGCCGCGGGCTCCGGCGTCAACAGCTTCTATGCCTCGGCCGATACGAGCTTCTCGTTGCCGGCCGCCGATCCAGTCGTCAACGGCGTGGCTTCCGGCATCGCCTTAACTCGCTATCAGGACAACGGAGGACCGTTCCAGAACTTCGCGTCCGTCTTCCAACTGGCCGAGGGCAGCCATGCTCTGGGCTATCAAAGCCAGGATAACGTCGGCCATCTCGAGGTCCTCAGGAGCACGACCGTTCTCGTCGATGCCACCGCACCCGTGAGCGCCGCCGCCATCGGCTCGCCGCTGTTTGTCGGCGCCGACGGGACGAATTACGTCACGCCGGCAACGCCCGTGACGTTCTCCGCCCTCGACCCGGTGAGCAACGGCGTGGCGTCCGGCGTCGACCGCATCGAGGTCGCCATCGACGGCGGGGCATTCGCCCCTTACGCCTCCGCGCTGACCTTCCCGGAGGGACGCCATACCGTCCTGTTCCGCGCGCTCGACCGCGTCGGCAACGTCGAGGCGACGCACCGGCTTGATCTGCAGTCCGACGACACTCGGCCGGCGACCGCTTTCATGCCCAGCGGCGCGCTCTTCACGGAGGGGGGACGCAGCTATGCCCCGGCGCAGTTCACCTACGCGCTGCCGGCGCAGGACCCGGAGATCAATAACGTGGCGTCGGGTGTCGCCTTCACACGCTATCGCACCGGCCAAGGCGCATACCTGAACTTCGTATCGACGTTCAGCCTCTCCGAGGGCATCCGCCGTGTCGAATTCCAGAGCCAGGACAACGTCGGCAATCTTGAGCTGCTCACGAACGCCACGGTCTTCGTGGACGCGACCTTGCCCGTCTCCGCGCTCGCCGTCGGCAACCCGAAATTCGATCCCGGCAACGGCCAACCCGTGTTCGTGGCGGCGGCGACGCCGCTGACGCTGAGCGCCCAGGACCCCGTGCTCCAAGAGGTGGCCTCCGGAGTACGGCGAGTCTCATTCCGCCGAGGGACCGATGCGTTCGGGACCTACGCCGGGCCGTTTACGCTGCCGCTTCCCGACGGATTCAAGACGGTGGATTTCTTCGCAGCCGACAACGTCGATAATACTGAAGCCACCAGGAGCGCCACGCTCGCCCTCGACAACACAGCGCCGGCGACCGTGCTGGCGGTCTTGGGCGGCCGTCAGTTCGCGGGGCCCGATGCGGCGAGCTTCTACGCTTCCTCCGACACGCGCTTCAGCCTGCCCGCCGCCGACCCTGTGACGGGCGGCGTGGCTTCCGGCCTGGCCTTGACCCAGTACCAAGACAACGGCGGCGCCTTCCAAGTCTTCGCGTCGGCGTTCGGCCTGCCGGAAGGCGCGCACCTGCTCGCCTATCAGAGCCAGGACAACGTTTCGAACCTGGAGGTGCCGCGCTCGACGACGGTCCTCATCGACGCCACGGCGCCGGTCAGCTCCGCCACGGTCGCCGCGCCGCAGTTTATCGCCTCGGACGGGACTGTCTACATCACGCCGGCGACGCCGGTCACGCTTTCCGCCGTCGATCCCGCCTTGCCCACCGGGCAGCCCGGCTCGGCAGTGAGCCGAATCGAGGTCGCGATCGACGGGGGACCGTTAACCGTCTATTCCGCGGCGCTGACCTTCGCCGAGGGGCGACACACGATCCTGTATCGAGCCGTGGATAATGTCGCCAACGTCGAGGCGATCCGCACGCTCAACGTCCAGTCCGACGCCACGCAGCCGCACACGGAACTAGCCGTCATCGACGGCAAGCAGGCGTCCTCGCCCTTGAGCGGCACGTTCTATGCCTCTTTCGATACGCGCTACGCGTTGCCGGCCGCCGATCCCATCGTCAACGACGTCGCCTCGGACGTGGCCTTTACGCGCTACCAGGACAACGGCGGCGCGCTCCTGACCTTCACCGCGCCCATCGCGCTCTCCGAAGGTTCCCACCTGTTCGCCTACCAGAGCCAAGACAACGTCCAAAACCTGGAGGTGCTGCGCTCAACGACGGTCCTTGTCGACGCAACGGCGCCGGTCAGCTCGGCCACCATCGGCTCGCCGTTCTTCGTCGGAGCCGACGGCACGAGGTATATCACGCCGGCGACGCCGGTAACGCTTTCCGCCTTCGACCTCGTGGTTAATGCCGTGGCATCCGGCGTCGATCGCATCGAGGTCGCTATCGACGGCGGGGCATTCGCCGCTTACGCCTCCGCGCTGACCTTCCCGGAGGGACGCCATACCGTCCTGTTCCGCGCACTCGACCGCGTCGGCAACGTATCGGCGACGAGCCGCCTCGACCTGCGATCCGACCACACGCCGCCCATAACGAGCTTCACGCCCAGCGGCGCGTTCTTCACGGAGGGGGGACGCAGCTATGCCCCGGCGCAGTTCACCTACGCGCTGCCGGCTCAGGACCCGGAGATCAATAACGTGGCGTCGGGTGTCGCCTTCACCCGCTATCGCACCGGCCAAGGAGCGTACCAGAACTTCGTCTCGCCCTTCAGCCTCTCCGAGGGCGTCCGCCGCGTCGAGTTCCAGAGCCAGGACAATATCGGCAATCTTGAACTGCTCAAGAGCGCCACGGTCTTCGTGGACGCGACCGTGCCCGACTCAGCGCTCGCCATCGGCAGCCCGCAGTTCGATCCCGGCGACGGCCGGCCCGTGTTCGTGGCCGCGGCGACGCCGCTGACGCTGAGCGCCCAGGACCCGGAGGTCCAAGAGGTCGCCTCGGGCGTGAGGCAGATATCCTTCCGCCGCGGCGGCGATGCCTTCGGGGCCTATGCCGCGCCGCTCACGCTGCCGCTCCCCGACGGGCTCAAGACGCTCGATTATTTCGCCGCGGACAACGTCGGGAACGTCGAAGTCGCGCGTAGCACTTCGCTCGCCCTCGACAACACCGCGCCGGCGACCGCTCTGGCCGTCCTGGGCGGCCGTCAGTTCCCGGGACCGAACGCGACGAGCTTCTATGCCTCCTCCGATACGCGGCTGGCGCTGCCCGCCGTCGATCCTACGGTCAACGGGGTCGCTTCGGGCTTGGCTCTCACGCAGTGGCGGGATAACGGCGGAGCGTTCCAGACCTTCACCGCGGCGTTCGCCTTGCCGGAAGGCGCTCATGCCGTCGGCTACCAGAGCCAGGACCGCGTCCTGAACATGGAGGTGCTGCGCTCGACCTCGGTCCTCGTCGACGCCACGCCGCCGGTGACAACGGCGCACATCGGCGCGCCGTGGTTTGCCGCGGCCGACGGGACCAACTACATCACGCCCGCGACGCCCGTCACGTTCACGGCCGTCGATCCGGCCGTCTCGGGCGTGGCCTCGGGCGTCCACCGCATCGAAGTCGCCGTGGACGGCGGGCCGTTCACCGCTTATTCCTCGGCGTTGACCTTCGCCGAAGGGCGGCACACGATCCTGTATCGCGCCATCGACAACGTAGCCAACGTCGAGGCGATCCTCACGCTCAACATCCAATCCGACGCCACTCAACCGGCGTCCGCCTTGGCCATCGGCGCGCCGAAATTCGATCCCGGACAGGGCCAGCCCGTGATCGTCGCGGCCGCGACCCTGATGACCCTGTCGGCTCAGGACCCGGTCGTTTTGAACGTCGCCTCGGGCGTGCGGCAGATCTCCTTCCGCCGTGGCGGCGACCCCTTCGGGACCTATGCCGCGCCGTTCACTCTGCCGCTTTCCGACGGGCTCAAGACGCTCGACTATTTCGCGACCGACAACGTCGGAAACGTGGAAGTTACCCGCTCGACTATGGTGGCCCTCGACGACACGTCGCCGCTGACGACGCTCGCCGTGCTGGGCGGCCGCCAGTTCCCGGGGCCTGACGCGACGAGCTTCTACGCCTCATCCGATACACGGCTCGCCCTGCCCGCCGCCGATCCCGTAGTCAACGGCGTCGCCTCCGGCCTGGCGTTCACGCAGTGGCAGGATAACGGCGGCGCCTTCCAGGCCTTCGCCGGCGCGTTCGGCTTGCCCGAGGGCGCGCACTTGATCGCTTATCAGAGCCAGGACCGCGTCCAGAACATGGAAGTCCCGCGCAGCACCACGGTTTTCGCGGACGCCACGGCGCCGGTCAGCTCGGCGACCATCGACTCGCCGCTTTTCGTCGCGGCCGACGGAACCAACTACATCACGCCGGCCACGCCGGTCAAGCTTTCCGCCGTCGATCCCACCTTGCCCACCGGGCAGCTCGGCTCCGGAGTGAGCCGAATTGAGGTCTCGATCAACGGCGGACCGTTCACCGTCTATTCCGCCGCGCTGACCTTCGCCGAGGGGCGCCACACGATCCTGTACCGGGCCGTCGATAACGTGGCCAACGTCGAGACCCTCCGCACGCTGCAGGTCCGCTCCGACGCCACGCCGCCGGTCAGCTCGCTTATCGTCGGCCAGCCGCAGTTCCAACTGCCGACAGGCCTGCTCGTCAGCACGCGCACGCCGTTCTCGACCAACGCCGTCGATCCCATCATCAGCGACGTGGCCTCGGGCGTTAAGGACACCTTCTACCGGGTTTCCGACCTCGCTCCCGGCGGCGCCGCTTTCCAGACGTTCTCGACGCCCTTCAGCATGGCCGGCCTGGACGCGAACAAGGTCATCGAGTTCTACTCGCGCGACAACGTCCTCAACACGGAAGCGATCAAGTCGAGCACGGTGCTGCTTGATTCGACGCCGCCCGAGGTGGCGCTTCTCTCGCCGGCGTCCTGCGATTCGGGCGTCTGCCGCGTGCTCAAAGGCAAGTTTCCCGTGCTCGGCACGGCCCAGGACCGCCATTTCCATACCTACACGCTCGAGTTCGCGCCGGGCAAGGACGCCTCGGCGGGCTTCGCGCTCATCAGCTCGGGGACGGTTGCCGTAAGCTCGGGCACACTCGGCGTCTGGGACGCGAGCACGCTTGGCGGCTGGCAGACGCTCAGGCTGAGCGCGAACGACCTCGTGCAGAACGGGTCCGTCCTCGCGCTCAACGTGTTCGTCGGCGATCCCGCGACCGTGCTCGTCTTGGGCGGGCACGACACGTTCAACATGCCGGAGGGGGTGGCCGTCGGTGGCGACGGGAAAATCTACGTCGCCGACCGCAACAACGACCGCGTAGCGGTGTTCTCGAGCACCGGCGCCGCCCTCGCCTCCTTCGGCGGGCGCGGGCGCAACGACGAGGCCAATGACGATCATCCGCGGCCCTCGACCTCAACGCTCAGGCTCAAGCGTCCCGCGGCGGTCGCGGTCGACGCGGCGGGGAGCATCTTCGTGGCGGACACCGGCAACCATCGCGTGCTCAAGCTCTCTCCGGCCGGCCAGGTCATGCTCGATATCGGACGCCGGAAGATCGAGGGCGGGGACGATCAAAACAAGGCCGAGCGCAAGGTCGAGTTCACGGCTGGCGCCGGGCCGGCCGAATTCAAGAGCCCCTCCGGCATCGCCGTCGACGCGGCGGGAAATATCTATGTCTCGGACACGGACAACCACCGCGTTCAGGTGTTCTCCTCGACGGGCATCTTCACGTTGGCCTTCGACCTCCCGGCTGCGCCGGAAGCCCCGGAAGGGGACGACGAGCGCGGGGCGAAGGACGACGACGATGAACGGCCCAGGCTGGGCAAGCCGGTGGGCATCGCCTTGGACTTGGCGGCCAACATCTACGTCGCCGATTCCAAGGGACGCCGAGCGCTGGCCTTCGACGCGACCGGCCGCCTCCTCATGACGGTGCCGGTCTTAGGACTCAAGGGCCGGGGCGCAGCACGGCCGGTCGGCATCGCGGTTACGCCGTCGGGCAAGTGCCTCTTGGTCTCGGATCAGCAGAGCGGCCGCATCCTCAAGTATGACTTTCAGGGCAATCTCAACCTCGCGTTCGGCGGCAAACGGCGCGGGGAGGCAGGAGAGCGGCGCTCCGTCTCCTCCATCAAGCTGCGCAAGCCCACCGGCTTGGCGATGGACGCCGAAGGGGCGCTCTACGTCGCCGACCGCAACGACGTGCGGATCAAGAAGTTCAGCCTGCCCGACGGCAGCGCTACCGTATTCGCGCCCGCGCAGGGGCCTGAGGACGACAACATCGCGCGCGAGGTCATCGACCGCGAGGACGGCGGCCTCGTTGAGCGCAAGGACCGCGCCGCCGTCAGCATCCCGCCCGACGCCTTGCCCGAGGACCTGAGGATCTCCGTCAGCACGCCGACAGCGGCGGTCGCCGACGAAAGCCGGCGCGGCGCGGACGACAAGAATATGAAGGTCGCGTCCCCGCCGGTCGAGTTCCAGCCGCACGGCGCCGAGTTCGACAAGCCGGTCACTCTGACCATCCCGTACAACCCGGAGCTGCTCGCGGCGCAGAATGCCGCCGACGCGGACCTCAGGGTCCACTATTGGAACCCCAAGACGAAGGCCTGGGAGGAGCTCGACTCGACGGTGGACAAGCAGAGCCTCACCGTGACGGCCAAGACCACGCACTTCTCGCTCTACCAGGTCTACACGGGGACCGACACTTCCACCGCGGCCGCGCCTTTGGCCGCCGACGCGAGCTTCGGCGTGAAGGCGGCTTACGCTTTCCCGAACCCCGCGCGCGGCGTGGGCGCGGTCACGATCCGGATTCAGCCGGGCCTCGCCGACTCGGTCCAGGTGAACGTCTACGACGTGGCGGGACGCAAGGTCCACTCCTCCTCCAACTTCCGCAACCTGGGCGCGTTCGACGACGGCAACGGTCTTGGAGCCCAGTTCACCTACGAGCACGTCTGGGACCTCTCCGGCATCGGCTCGGGCGTATACGCCTACGTCATCACCGCCCAAAAGTCCGGCGAGAGGGACATTCACCGCAGCGGCAAGATCGGGGTGGTAAAGTGAGCACAATCACGAGGCTGGCCGCCCTGTTCCTGCTTCTTGCTCCCGCGGCCGGCGCCGTCGAGACCGCGGCGTTCCTCAACGTCGGCGACGGCGCTCGAGCCCTGGCGCTGGGCAGCGCGTACACCGCGCTGGGCGCCGACGCCAACTCGCTCTACTGGAACCCGGCCGGCATCGCGGGCCTGGAGAAGCGCGAGGTCACGGTCAGCCACGCCGAGCTGACGCAAAAGACACGACAGCAGTTCTTCGGTTACGCGCATCCCACGTCCAACGGCACCTTCGGCGCCTCGCTGAGCTATCTCAGCCACTCGACGATCGAAGGCCGCGACGCCGCCGGTCGGCCGACCAGCGGATTCGAGGCCTCGGACGCGGTCGTGGGCATGAGCTACGGCCGCAAGACCGAGCTCGCGGACCTCGGCGCCACGGTCAAGTACATGCGCACGCACATCGGCTCGGCCGAGGCGCAGACCTTCGCGCTCGACGCCGGCGTGCGCAAGCCGCTCGGCTCATTTATCCTTGGGGCGGCCATCCGCAACCTCGGGCCCGGCCTCAAGTTCGACTCGGAGCGCAATGATCTGCCCCTGCGCTTGGCCCTCGGCGCGGCCTACAAGCTGGCCGGCGGCCACGCCGTCGCGGCCGAGTTCGTCAACGGGCCCCGCGGCGCGGGCTCGGACGCGGGCATCGGCGGCGAGTTCCAGGCGGTCAAGAACCTCTTCCTGCGCGGCGGCTATACGACGCTCAGCCGGGTTCCCGGCGGCTCGAACTTCGACGCCGCCCGGGGATTGACGCTCGGCGTGGGCTTCAACAACCAGCGCTGGAGCCTCGACTACGCCGCGGTCACGATGGGGGAACTCGGCAGCGCCCACCGCTTCACGTTCGGCACCCGGTTTTGAGCATCGCCGCCGATTCGTGGGCTGTTCTCAAGGCCTACTCCTTTGCCCAGTTGAAGGCGAAGTTCACCAAATGCCTGGAGCCCTCGGCGAAGTGCCGTCAAACCGCGATCAAGGCCCATTCGATCCAGAATGCCGGGATGCTCGCCCGCATCTCTCGAAACGGCCACGTCGTCTCGATGAGACGGGTGTTGCGCGACGGCAACGCGACTCTCGACTTCGCAGAGGAAGGGCGGAATCAAGCGACCACATTCACGGGGCTGTGCGCCGCGCACGACGCCGAGATATTCCGGCCCATCGAGACGGCCGCCATCGACATCTCTAATGAGCGCCACTTATTCCTGCTCGCCTACCGGGCCGCTTTGAAGGAACTCCACACGATCATGGAGTGGGCCGCTCGCCTGCAACGCATCTACATGAAGCGAGTCGAGCTCGGCCTCTCGCCGAAGGGACAGCCCGATCCGCCGGGGATGTTCGCCACGGAGCGTCTCATGGCCTCCTACGTCACGCATCTTTACAAGACGAAATACGACCTGGCGTTCCTCAAGGGCGATTTCTCGGCGGTGTCTCACGAGGTCATCGTTCTTCCGAAGCAGGCGGCGACGGTCGCCGTCAACTCCTTGACCTCGGATGATTCCATCCGGACGGACGAGGATGTCGCCCGCATCGCGGTCAACGTCTTCCCGCGCGACGAGGACGTCGTCGCCGTGTTCTCTTATCTGTCGGGGGAAGCGCCGCAGGCGAGGCAACTCCACGCCGAGGTCTCGGCCGCGACGGGGGACTACCAGAAGTACGCTTTGTCGCGTCTTCTGCTGCGCTGCTGCGAGAACTTCGTCCTCAACCCCGAATACTTCGACCGGATGCCGGAATCCAAGAAAGAAGCCATCCGGAACTTCTTCTTGAGCACGATTTCCAAGAATGACACCGGCACTCACGACCCGGCCCTTTTTCTATTCTAATGACGCCACAGCACCTCCGCCGACTTCAGGCAGAACTGGTCCAGAAGCTTGCGAAGCGAGCATCCACCAGAGGCAAGAACGACTCCTTGGCTTTCCTCGATGACGCCGAGATCGAAGCCATGATCTGGGACTACCCGAATGACGCTTCGAAGCCCCTCGTGCTCTTCGCCCTCATGACCCACCCGAAGTCGCCTGGGTACAAGATCCTTAGAGACGAATTCGACGCGTGGCTCAGCGCCTGCTCGACCCGGCTTTGCCTCGAATGGCTAAAGCGGAAGGGCGCGATCATCCGCTACAAGATCGTTGAGCATGGTGCGTCATGGCAGACCAATCCATTTATGCTGACGAAAGGCTTCGTTGAAAGGCTCAAAGAACAGCACCGCGCATTGCATCGCTTCGCGTCCTATGTCTTGCGCGACGCGCTAAAAACAGTTTCAGCATACCGTGCCCATGAGAATTAGATCCCGGGGCCGTCTAGGCGAAGCATGAAGTATCGGAAGGCGGCGGCATAACTCGGAATTCCTTCCGGTACGTTCAGCTCCCGGCTTTCACGAGCCAGAGCCGCCTTCCGCGCGGAATATTGGGAGTAAAGAAAAGGTAGCGAGGGTCGGCCCCCGAAAGGGGGCGCGCGCGGCCGCGCTAGGCGGGTCGGTCCGCCGGCCGCTCCACCTCGCACAGTTGCGAGGTCCTACGATCACGGATGGGGGGCGAAATGCGAGTACACCGGTCGCCCCCGGAACACCACGCGTGAGCTCGATGCTTTTCGATAAAACTTTAGGCGCGCCGCAAAGCGCCCTTCTGAGCCGTCGAGTCTGAAGTAGCCGATGCCGAAAGACGTGCCTCCGTAGCGGTAACTCTCTTTTGCGATCTTCTGGCAGGTCCGGAGCAAGGAGAGAGCTTCGCGCTCATCCTTGCACGGCTGGAATGGTGACAATCGCAGGATTCCCAAAGCTTCATTGGCGATGTAGTTGCCGACGCCCGAGTGCTGGCCGTGATTCAGCAGCCATGTTACGCGCGGCTTCGAGTCGAAGCCGTGGAGGCTGCTCTTCAGCGCGCGCCGAAGAACGGATATCGGGGACAGGAAGAAGCGTCTAATTGGGGAGAAGCCTCCCAACGCTACTCCACGAGCCGGCGCAGAGGTCGTCATGCGCGAGAATCGCCGGAAGTCCAGAAAAAAACATCGCCGATCGCCCCAGGCTAAGGTCGCGAAGTGATGCGGCCTATATCGCTCAGGGACGGCCTGAACTTGGAATCTGCCAGTCATGCCTAGGCGCACAGTAACGGCGTTGGCACCTGCTGCAAAGATCAGATGTTTACCACGGGACTCTATTCGGATTCGATGACCAACCATCGCCATAAGCACACGCTGGACGCCGGTCGGGATTATCTTTTTGCGCACCTTCGGGATGCCGTGAAACTTCACGCTGATAAATCACAAACAGATGGTCTTCGACTCTTTATCCCCATTACCTCCAGCGCTGGCGGTAATGGGGATAAGTTCAGCCGTTTTGTCCCGCGCCAGCTTATCTGGGGTCGATTTATTAAAGTAGAACGGACGCAACGGCGGCCCAAAACAGGACCTGATGGAAGACGAATCCGAGCTGCACGACTCAGCGCGGCTCGGCGTCCTTGTTTCTCCCCTCGCCAAAGCGGATAACATAGGCTTGATGCGCGTTCCGCGGCTCGAGGGGCTCGAACCCAAGCAGCGGCGCTTTTGTCGGCGAGGACGGAGCGAGCGAGGGACACGCCAAATCGAGCTTCCCGCTCCCACAGAATAGCGCAGTGCGCTGTTCTGCCGCCGCAGTCGTTGACGCGGCGGACATGAGGACGATAAAACTAAGCTTCGATCCCTTCATAGCGCCGGCCCGCGTAGGCGCGAAAGGCCGCGAGCTGGACGAGGATGAGCACGGCCAGAACCGGGAAGCAGGCGGGCGCGAGCAGGTAGCCGCCGGCGCTGACGCCGCGGGGAGCGGGGTCTTGCTCCTCGAGCGGCGCGCCGAAGGGATTGAGATGCCTCGCCGAAGAAAAGCCCAGGCCGGCCGACAGCGCGCCTTTTTTCGTCTCCTTGCTCTCCGGATCATAGACGACGCGGACCGTCGTCAAGCTCAGCACGAGCATGATGGATTGAAGGGCGAGGCTCAGCAGCAGGGCGGAGCGCGCCGCCTCGCCGGTGACCGTCCGTTCGCGCTCGTCTCCTTCGCGCAGGCCGCACAGCCGGGCCATCGCGACCTCGCGCCGCTCCCGGTCGAGAAGCCAGGTCACCGGCCAGACGGGAGCGCACAGGATCCAGGCGAAGGAGACGCTGTTGAGGACGTCGCGCCAAGCGCCTTGCGGCGAGCCCGCGAGCAGCTCGAGCGCGGCGTCGACGAGTACGATGGGCCAGCCCCAGGCGGCGAAGGTCAGGACGGCCTTGTGCAGGTTATGGGCGATCTTTTTCATTTTGTTCCCTCTCCACTATGAAGACTTCCTCGACCGTGCGGCCGAAGCGGCGGGCGAGGAGCAGGCCCAGTTCCAGCGAAGGCAGGTATTCGCCGCGCTCGACGCAGTTGATAGTGACGCGCGTGACGCCGACGTCGGCGGCGAGCTGTTCTTGGGTGATGGACTCCTCGGCGCGCAGGACGCGCAGACGGTTGGAGACCTTGAGGCGGGGCTGTTTAGGGCTCATTGGTAAAGTACTCTTTACTAAGTGTAAAGAATACTTTACATATTGTCAAGACCTAAAATTTTTTATTGCGGTCCAGCGCGCGGCGGACGCGGGCTACGATCACGTCCTTCGAGACGGGTTTCTTTATATAGTCCTCGGCCCCGAGCGCGAGCGCCTGGGCCTCGCCCTCCTCCTCGGCCGTGAAGAAGATCACGGGCGTGTCGATCCTCTTCTGCGCCTTCATCTCCATCAGCTTGAGCCCGTCGAGGTTCGGCATGTTGACGTCGGAGAGTATGAGGTCGAAGGTCCCCGCGGCCAGGAGGGCGAGCGCCTCGACGCCGTCGGCGGCGGTCGCGACGGCGTAGCCCTGGTTCTCGAGCACGCGCTGGATCAGCCCGCGCGTGTCGGCGTCGTCCTCGGCGACGAGTATTTTTGCCGTTGCCTTTCCGGCGTCCATGATGATGGCGGGCTTCGATCGCGGCTTCGGCGCGATCGCCGGCGCGGGCGCCGTGCCGACGGGCTGAGTCGCGCCTCCCATGCCGGACTTCGGGGCTTTGCGGTATTCCGACTCCTCCAGCAGAACGTTCTCGTAGACGTTACGGGCGTCGAAGATCAGGGCGCGGACCTTCTCGACGGCATGGTCGGTGATCAGGATGTCCCCGCGCTGGCGGGCGAAGTCCCGGATCTGGGAGATCGGGACGTCGCGGCGGATCATGTCGGATATCTCGGGGTAGAACTTCACGATCTCGTAGATCCCCTCGCGTCCGAAGAAGCCCGTGCCGCCGCACTTGAGGCAGCCGGCGGGGCGCGCGATCAGGGCCGGGATGTCGTCCGTGAACGGCGCGAACCAGGCGCGTTCCTCGTCCGTCGCCGGCCCGGTCGTCTTGCAGTGCGGGCACAGGCGCTTGAGCAGCTTTTGGGCGATCACGCCCAGGATGCTGTCGGCCATCGCCCCGCGCGTGATCCCGATGCGCTCGAGGCGGAAGATCGCCGTCGTCGCGTTCGTCGTATGGACGGAGCTGATCGTCAGGTGGCCGGTGCTCGAGAAGTCGATCGCCATCTTCGCGGAGAAGGGATCGCGCATCTCGCCCAGGAACAGGATGTCGGGGTCCTGGCGCAGCGACGACTTCAGCAGGGCCTCGAAGGTGAGGCCCGCCTTCTCGTCGACCTGCTGCTGGTTGGCGCTGGGGATGCGGTACTCGACGGGGTCCTCGACGGAGATCAGGCTGCGCTTCCTGCAGTCGATGTGCTGGAGCAGGCTGTAGATCGTCGTCGTCTTCCCCGAGCCCGTCGGCCCGGCGATGACGATCAGGCCGTGGTTGCGGTGGGCGAAGTCCACCATGTGCTTGACCTGCTGAGGGGACATCCCGAGCTCCTCGAGCGGCTTCGCCTTGGCCCAGGGCTCGAGCAGGCGCAGGATCAGGCTCTCTCCGGCCGGCGTGCAGGTCGTGGCCAGGCGCAGGATGAAGGCGCGGCCGTCGATCTCGATCTCCATCGACCCGTCCTGGGGCTTGCGCCGCTCGGCGATGTCGAGGCGGCCCTGGGCCTTGAAGCGGGTGATCAGCTGCAGCCCCGTTTTGGTCTTCAGCCGGTAGACCTCGCGCATGTCGCCGTCGATGCGGAAGCGCACGACGGTCGCGTCGCTCTTCGGCTCGATGTGGATGTCGCTGGCGCGCTCGTAGACGGCGCTGTCGAGTATGTTGGCCGCGATCTCCGCGATGGACACCTCCTCGAGATCCGAGCCCAGCCGGGACCTGAGCCGGTCCTTGTCGGGCCGCTTGAGCAGCATCGCGATGTTCGCCGGGTCGGTGACCAGGACGCGGACCGCGGCGCCCTCGGCGTAGCGGCCGAGCAGGCCGAGGAGCTCGCGGTTGAAAGGATCGCCCAAGACGAAGGCGGGCCCCCGGGCGTCCTCGATCGCGATCACCTGGTTCTTGCGGCAGAAAGGGGCGGGCAGGACCCCGAGCCGGATCGTCTCGGGGTTGATGTTCGCGAGATACGGGAGCCCCGCCGACGCGGCGGCGAGCTGGACGGTCGCGAACCGCGGACGCTCCGCGTCCGGCGCCCAGGCCGCGGCGACGAGGCCCTCCTTCAGGCCGTCCCAGCGGCCCTTGGTCCGGGCGTGCTTGGCGACGGCCCCGAGCAGGGCCTTCTTGTCGAGGGGCTTGGTGAGGAAGCCCACGGCTCCCGCCGCCAGCGCCTTCGCCTTGTCCTGCGCGGTGTCCAGCGCGGTCAGGAAGATGACGGGGATCAGGGCCAGCTCCGGGTCGGCCTGGAGCCGGGCGCAGAACTCGTGGCCCGTCGTGCCCGGCATCATCACGTCGGTCAGGATCAGGTCGGGGCGGCCGGTCTCCAGCCATTCGAGCGCCGACCCGCCGTCCGGGAAGGGGCGCACGTCGTAGCCGCCGTTGACGAGGATGCGCTCGATCAGCATCCGCATGCTGTCGTCGTCCTCGACGCTCAGGATCAACGGCTTGCGTTCTTCGCTCACGGGTAGACCACGCTCACCTTCTCGAGATAGAGGCTGATCGCCTCGAGACGCGCCTGCACTCCCGCCGCGTCGGCGGACTTCGCCGCGGCTTCGACGCGGCGGCTCTCCTCGCTCAGGGGCTGGAACCCGAAGCTCGCGCCCGCGCCCGTGAGCTTGTGGCTCGCGGCGGCGATCGCCGGGAAATCCCCGCGCTCGAGGGCCTGCTTCATCGCCGCGGTCTCGCGCCGGCAGTTGTCGAGGAACGTCGGGATGAGGTCGGCGAACTCGGGGTCGGCCGTCACGAGGATGCGGCCGGCGGCGGCCGGCGCCCGCGCGTCGCCGAGCTCGCGCGCGACGACGGCCAGGAGCTCCTCGCGCCCGAACGGCTTGCGGATCGTCGCGGTGAACCCCGCCTCGAGGCATCTGCGCAGGTCGGCGGGCTCCGTGTTCGCGGTGAGGGCGAGCATGGGGACCGGGGCGCGCTTCTCGCCTTTCTCCCATTCGCGCATGCGCGCGACCGCCGAAAGGCCGTCCATCACCGGCATCTGGATGTCCATGACCACCGCTTCGTAGCTCCCGGCGAGGAACATCTCCACCGCGGTCCGCCCCTCTTCGGCGAGGTCCACCCGGTAGCCGCCCCTCGTCAGGCACAGCCGCAGCAGCGCCCGGAGGGCCGGGGTGTCGTCGACGGCGAGTATGCGGGCGCTCAACGCGGGACGGTCGTGCCGCGGGGCACGATGACGATGCCGCTGGGGTCGACGAAGTAGCGCTTCGCGTCCTCCTCGGCGTTGAAGCCGAGCTTGAGCTTGGCCGGGATCTCGTTGAAGCGATCCACGATCACGCGCTTGAGGTGGGATTCGGACCGGACCTTGCAGAAGTCCATGATGATCGAGTCCTCGATCACCGCCCCGTCGTGGATGTGCACGCCGCGCCCGATGATCGAGTTCTTGATCGTCGCGTTGCGCACGAAGCAGCCGTCGCTGATGATGCAGTTCGTCAGCTTGCCGTCGAGCACCTTGGCGGGCGGCCCGTCGTAGCGGCCCGAGTGGATGAACCAGCGGCGGTTGTTGAGATTGAGGCGCGGCCGCGCCCCCAGGATGTCCATGTTGGACTGGTAGAACGCCCCGAGCGTCCCGACGTCGCGCCAGTACGCCTGCTCCTCGTACGCCTTGAGCCCGGGCAGGACGTTGGTCGAGAAGTCGTAGGCGTACAATTTATGGCTTTTCAGGATGGCCGGGAGGACGTTCTTGCCGAAGTCGAGGTCGCTCTCGTCCTTGTGGTGGTTCTTGAGCAGGTCCACGAGGACGTCCTTCGTGAAGACGTAGTTGCCCATCGACGCCAGCGCGTGGGTCGAGCTGCCGGGCATCGGGTCGGCCGCGAGGGGCTTTTCGATGAACTCCATGACCCGGCCGCTCTTGTCGGTCTCCACGATGCCGAAGGACGGCACGCTCTTGAGGGGGACCGGTATCGTCGAGATCGTGACGTCGGCGCCCTTCTCGACGTGCCGCTGGATCATCTGGCCGACGTCCATGCGGTAGACGTGGTCGGCGCCGAAGACCACGACGAGGTCGGGGTCGAAGTCGTGGATCAGGTTCAGGTTCTGGCGGACCGCGTCCGCGGTCCCCCGGTACCACATCGTGCCGAGGCGCATCTGCGGGGGCACGACGGTGATGAAGTGCTCGCGCGTGAGGCCGGCGGTCCGCCAGTTGGAGCGCAGGTGCTCGATGAGGCTCTGCGACATGTACTGCACCAGGACGTAGATCGAGAGCATGCCCGAGTTGACGAGGTTCGAGAGCACGAAGTCCACGATGCGGTACTTGCCGCCGAACGGCACGGCGGGCTTGGAGCGCTCGTGGGTCAGGGGATGCAGGCGCTCGCCCTTGCCTCCGGCCAGGACGATCGCGAGCACGCGCCGCGTCGGCGCGATGTTGGGCTTATTGGGGCTCGGCATACGGATCCTCCCCGTAATCGGTGTCGTCCTCGATCACCGTGGCGTGCTTGCTCTTCTTCTTCCCGTTCGGGGCCGCGGGCCCGAGCGCCGGCGCCTCGGGCTCCTCGACGCCCTGCTGGGCGCGCGCGCGCCGCTTAAGGGCCTCGAGGTCGGCCTCCTGCTTGTGGCGCGCCGCTCCGTGGAGCTGGGCGTCGTCGAGCACGAGGACGTCGCGCTTCTCCTCGACGCCGGCCGTGATCTGGGTCAGCCCCTGCGTCGTGATCCCGGTGGAGACGCGGACCGGGAGGTAGGTGACGCCGCCCTCCCTGATCAGGGCGTCGGTCGGGACGAAGAGCACGTCCTTCTTCGACAGCGGGACGATCTCTCCTTCCCACGCGGTCCCGGGGTTGAAGTAGCGGTCGGGCGACATGACCAAGGTGAAGGTCGCGCCCGGCGTGACCTTCTCCCCTTGGATGTCGAGGATGAACTTGGTCACGCGGCCGCGCAGGCGCCGCTTCGGGTCGTCGGCCGGCCAGAACACCAAGTCCTGGCCGTCGCGGATCCAGGCGGCGTCCTCGGGGCGCACGCGCGCGACGAGCTTGAGCGACCCGGCGGCCTCGAACATCACCGACTCGGGCTTCACCCACGTCTTCGCCTTCAGGAAGTTCTTCAGGATGAAGCAGGTGTCGGGGCAGCGCGCGGCCGTCGGCCGGTACACCCGCTGCCAGCGGTCCTCGAGGATGTCCACGTTCTGCGAGCCCTTGGAGTCGAGCATCGCCGCGAGCTCCTTGTGCGCGAGGAACGCCAGCGGCTGGTCGGCGCCGCGCCAGACGTAGGTCGAGGTCAGCACGCTCTCGACGCGGCCCTCGATCGTCGCCTTGATGCGGAAGATGTCGTCCGGGATGACGGTCCCCGTGACCTTGACCTTGATCTCGAGGTTGCCGCGCTTGACCTTCGACGGCGTCGCCGCGCCCGCGTGGACGGCGAGCAGGACGAGCGCGGCGGCGAAAAGGGCCCTCATGGGGGGAAGGTTAGCAAATTGGTCCACGTCGGAATTGTAAGGGGAAAATCGCGGGGGCGCAATGGATTAACTATTGATGATCACTATTCCCGGGAACAGTGATTATCGATAGTTTTTCGACTGTTCCTGGAAACAGTCGGGCGATCCCTGTGCTAGAATCGGTCCATGAAACCGATCCTGCTCGTCGTGCTGCTGGCCGCCGCCGCGCCCCTTCACGCCGTGGAATTCGAGGCCTCCATCGACCAGGGCATGGCCATCGCCCGGGCCGCCGCCGCCGACGCCGAGGACATGGCCCTGGCCGCCCTCTACCAGCGCCTGTTCGTCCTTCAGGACAAGCGCCGGGAGGTCGAGCTGCGCGCCGACGAGGCCGAGCTGGCCCTCGACGACCTCGCGCTCGCCTACCACAAGTACGACGACCGCATGACCAAGGAGCTCCTCAAGGAGATCGCGGTCGACCCCGAGCACCGGGACTACCCGAACATCACCGAGAAGGACAAGCTCCAGATCATGGCCTGGGTGCGGGAGAAGATCCGCTCCCAGAAGCTGGGCGCCCTCGAGCTCAAGCGCGTCGCGCGCGACGCCGAGGAAGTCAAGGCGCTGATCGCCGAGAACCTGGCCCGCCGCAAGCCCTAGAAGTCGAGGGCTTTGCGCGCGGCACGGTTCTATCGCGGCCGGAGGGGCTCGCGCGGGGTTTTGGTCAACCTTTGGTAGCCACGCGCAGGGAACAATTCGGGGCCCTCGATCGTATGTTAAGGGGAGGGCCTTGACGGAACCCGGGAGTCCCGTTAGAATATATATGAATACAAACGAACGCAATCACATCATGCCCAAAACGGTGACTCTTCGTCTCGACGACGCGACCTACGCCTTCTTCCGCGACTGCGCCCAGGCCGACAACCGCACGCTCTCGAACATGATCGAGACGGCGGCGAAACGCCATCTGGAGGGCGCATATGTCGATGAGGAAGAGGAGCGGGGGATCCTGCGCGACGCGCCGCTCATGCGGCGCATCCGCGCGGGCACGCGCGACGCGAAAGCCCGTCGCGGCCGCATGATTGGCTGACTACCGCGTCTTCGAAACGGCCGCCTTCCTCGAGGATCTCGCGGGCGCTCCCGCCTCCCGGCGCGCTCGTCTCGCCGGCAAGCTGAGCGGTTATGTTTACCCGTATCTTAGACGCGCGCCCCGGGATCATCCGCAGGCGAGGCTTCTTCGCGGATATCTGCCCGAGACCTGGCGCTGGCGCATGGGCGATTGGCGGGCATTCTATCAGGTCGACGACGGGAGCCGGACCGTTATGATGGTCGCGCTGGCGCTCAGGCGGGATGCTTACCGGAAATGAGGCGGCAATCTGGGCGTCCACAAGCCGGCGCAAAACTGTTGTTGACAACAGTTTTTACCGGAATTCTCGTGGATAGAGTGGATAACTATCGCCAGGCGCCGCGCTCAATCCTTTACGACGCTGAATACCTCTGAATTAGTTTTTCTTTTCATGCAATATGATGGAGTTGCCGTCAGGATCGGCGATGACGGCCATCCAGCAGACAGGCGATTCGATGTCGTCATTGAGTATTTTCACGCCCGCCTTGCGCAGGCGGGCGAGTTCGTTGTCGAGGTCGTCAACTTCAAAGGCGATGTTTGCGGCCGACTGCGGATCGGGTAGCGCAGTTGTAATGGCGAAGGCGCCATTGCCTAAATGGTATTCGTGCCAGCGGTCGCCAATAACCGCAGGCTTGAGATGAAGCTTCTTCTCGTAAAAATTACGGGCGCGGGCCATATCTTTGACGGAGTACATTGTGAAGGCAATGTGCTTTATCATTTGAAACTCCTCGAGGTTCGCTTTGAGACATAACGCAGAGGCTGACCAGCGGCGGCTACATCAGTCCAGCCAAACGAGGCCGCCGTCTGGTCAAGCCAATGGTTCGACCGAGGACAGGTGCCAACGCCGCCGTTTTCCGTTCTTGGCTTCCAACGAGGCCCAACCGCTCCAATCCTCATTTCGAAAAACTCCCGTTAGTACTCCGCCGTTTGCCGTTCAAACTTTATGCCTTTGCCGTAACTGAGCTTCTGCGGTCGAACGCGTGATTGTGTTGGTCGGTATAGCGCCGGAATGAATACTGGCTATAGGTGGCAGTGTAGTGCGAAAATCAGGATAAATCCAGCTTGTGGATGAATATTCGCCGGTGATATGCCGCGGGTGGGGGCGGCATAGCGC
>JACPFR010000002.1 GCA_016182905.1 Elusimicrobiota bacterium | reverse complement strand
GGCGCGCAGCGCGGCGCGCCGCCGCGCGGCCCATAGGCCGGCGCCCGCGAGCGCCGCCAGCCCGAGGCCGGGAAGGTAGGAGTAGCGCTCCGCGACGAGGTGGTGGCCGAAGCGGACGACGCCCGCCATCGGCGCGAGCGCGAGCGCGTATTGAAGAAGGGCGGCGGGAACGGCCGGAGAGCGCTTCCTCGCGGCCCACGCGAGCCCCCCGGCGGCGAGCACCGCGAGAGACGCGGCCCAGACCGCGGGGCTCCCGGGCCCGAAGCCCGCGGGGACGCGGTGATACGGCGAGAGCCCCGAGGGCCAGGCCGTCTTCGCGGCGTACCACCACAGCGAGTGGGCCCCCAGCGCGAGCCGCTCGCCCGCCCCGGCCTCCGCGCCCTTGAGCATCCCCGTGTCGAGCTGCCCGGCGAGCCCGGTCACGCCCGCGGCCGCGGCGATGAGGAGATAGGGGATCTTCTCGGCCCAGGCGCGGCGCCGCAGGGGCCAGCGATCGAGGAGGAGCAAGGTCAGGGGCAAGGTGATCGCGCTCGCCTTCGCCAGCACGGCGAGGCAGAACGCGAACAAGGGCCGCAGCGGCTTCTCGGGGTCGCGGAGGTGGAAGAAGACGGCGAGAAGATAGAAAAAGCAGGAGAGGACGTCGCGGCGCTCGGTGAGCCAGACGACGGACTCGGCGCGCAGCGGATGAACGGCCCAGAACAGCGACGCGAACGCCGCGGCGACGGCCCCGTCGCGGGCCGAGGTCGGCGGCGAGGCCTTCCGGATCAGATCCTCGACGATCAGAAAAAACAAAACGGCGGAGAAAGCGTGCAGGGCGTAATTCACCGCGCGCATCGCCGCCGGATCCGCGCCCCACAAGGTGAAGTCGAGGGCGTAGGACAGCCACGACAGCGGCTGATAAGGACCGCCGAACAGGGTGGTCAGCATCCATCGGACGTTGGCGGGGGTGAAGCCTCGCCAGTGCGGGTTCTCGGCGAGGAGGGCGGCGTCGTCCCACTCGAGGAAGCCCCCTTGCAGCGCCGGCAGGAACGGCAGGGCCGCGGCGAGCGCGAGGAGGGCGAGCGAGGCGGTTCGGGAGCGCGCGGTCACGGGTTCATTCTAGCAACCGGGGTCCGGCGAAGCCGGACCAAAGGGCCTAGACAAACTATAGGTCTTTTGCTAAGCTCGCGCCAGACGCACCCTGGAGGGCACACCGAGATGAAAACGACCCGCCTGACCCTGACCCTCGCATTCGTCGCGAGCCTTGCCGCACCCGTCCTCGCCGAGACCGCCGCCGTGGACTTCGACCAGGCGATCGACGCGTCCGCGATCCTGAAGCAGGCGAAGGAGGCCGCGAAGGCCGACACGAAGGTCGTGGACGCGCAGTATATCGGCGGGCGCCGCACGGTGCAGGACTGCGTGACCGTCTCCTTCGGCGCGAACGACCCCGCCGTCTCCCCGACGTTCTCGCTGCGCAGCGTGGAGTACATCGAGGAGTGCTACCAGACCGGCGATCCCCGCAACGGCGGCGGCCGCCAGTGCTACGAGCGCCCGGGCATGAGCTATCACGAGCTCGCCTCGGTCACCCTCCAGGACCGCCAGCCGCTGCTGCCGTGGGAGCGCGACACGTTCCGCGTCTGCCTCGACGGCCCGTGGCTGAGCATCTACGACGTCGAGACCGCCTACGACTACCGCCTGATCTCCGGCGGCAGCTACAACGGCCGCTACGTCCTCGCGCCGGGCCGGAAGACCGCCCAGCGTCCCGACCCGGTCGGCGTGCTCGGCGAGCTCGACTCCGCGATGAAGCTCTCGCTCAAGGACAAGTGGACGTCCTACTACGCCGGCGAGACGATCGAGATCAAGTACGCGCTCAAGAAGCACGTGGAGAACTGGTTCGACCCGGTCGTCGCCGAGGGCGCCGTCACCGTCCCCGTCGCCGAGACCTACCTGGTGGACCTCTCGAGGAGCTCCGGCCTCCAGAACGGGAAGTCCTACTACGTCGAGTACTCGATCCGGCGCATCGGCAAGGTGTCCACGGACAAGTTCACGCGGACGCTGGAGACCAACAAGGCGTCGCGCGCCGCGATGTCGCTGGCCTTCAACAGATAATCCTCCGAGCCGCAGAGCAAGAGCCCCGCCGGGGAAACCCGCCGGGGAAACCCGGCGGGGCTTCTTGTTCCATGACGATAAAGAGGCCCCGGTTCGATCCGCTTGAGCGGATCGCGCCGGGGCCTTGGTCCCTGGTGAGGGGAATCGGTCTACGGGAGGAAGATCTGCGAGCCGTACGCGACGACCATGACCTGGACCGGGCCCTTGCCCGCGTTGACGGTCACGAAGCCGTTGTAGGCCTCGACCTGGGAGCCGGTGGCGTCGGTCTTGACGGTGACCGACAGGCCGTCGCCCGGGCGGATCTCGGTGATCTTGAGGTCGGGGTTGCGCGTCAGGCACTTGCCGTAGATCTTCACGAAGTCGTCGCCGCTGCGGACGTCGCGGACGACGGTGAGGAGCATGCAGCCGTCGATGGCCTTCTGGAGCGTGCTGATCGACGCCGGGAGGACCTCGTCCTTCGTCAGGACCTTGACGAGGTGGCCGAGCAGGCGGCCGTCGCGGCGGCCGATCGAGGCCGTGAGGTCGCGGTGAGCCTTCGAGCCGGGCACCATGTCGGTCTTGATGAGCAGGCCGGACTTGCCGGGCATCCCGGACTGCGGCGCCGACAGGAAGCCCGCCTCGGTGACGGCCTTGGCCGCGTACTTCTTGGCGACGCCGTCCATGCACGGCTTGACGAGGTCGGTCGCCTCGTCGAGGTTGAAGGGGCGGATCGTCTTGATGTCGAGCACGCCGCAGGCGCCGACGTCGGCGAACGCGTCCTCGAGGATGAAGGGGCGAAGGGAATCGACGACCTGGGTTTCGAAGGACTGCGCGTTGAGCGTCGCGGCGGCGGCGAGAGCGGCGAGGACCAGGAAGGTTTTCTTCATGACCCTATGATGCCCGAAAGGCCCATGTAACCTATAGGACTTTCGTCAATCCGCGCGGTTGATTCAGATCAATTGAGAGAACGCGACGGCGCGATGATCAGAATTTGACGGCGGGCGCCTTCGCGGCCTCGGGCGCGGCGGAGAAGTACGGGCGCTCCTTGAAACCGCCGAAGCCGGCGACGACCGAGCCGGGGAAGCGCTTGATCGAGGTGTTGTAGTCCTGGGCGGAGTTGTTGAAGTCCATGCGCGCGACGGCCACGCGGTTCTCGGTGCCCTCGAGCTGGACCTGCAGGTCGCGGAAGGCCTGGGTGCTCTTGAGCTCGGGGTACTTCTCGACGACCACCATCAGGCGGGACAGCGCGGAGGTCAGGCCGCCCTGGGCCTCCTCGAACTTCTTGAAGGCGGCGGGGTCCTGCAGGACGTCCTTGCCGACCGTCAGCTGCCCGACCTTGGCGCGCGCCTCGACGACGGCGGTGAGCGTGTCCTTCTCGAACTTGGAGGAGCCCTTCACCACCTCGACGAGGTTCGGCACGAGGTCCGCGCGGCGCTGGTACTGGTTCTCGACCTGCGCCCAGGCCGTGCTCACCGCCTCGTTCCTTCCGACGATCCCGTTGTAGGCGCCGACCGCCCAGAGGGCGGCGGCGAGGACGGCGACGAGGACGGCTCCGAGCGCGGCTCCGATGGTCTTCATGTCCGGATTATATATCACTTCCAGCCGGTGCAGCGCCTCGAGACCCACTGATACAGGTCGGGCCGGTCGAGCTCGGCCTGGGCGCCGCCGAGGTCGGCCTTGTACTTCTCGTAGACGGGGGTCACGACCCTCCGGATCTTGGCGTTGAGCGCGGCTTCCGCCGAGGCGCGGTCCTCCGTCTCCAGCGGGTTGCCCTTCGCCGGCAGCCACTTGGCCTCGGTCAGGGCGCGCTCGATCTCCTTGGCGGCCGCCTCCAGGCGCTCCCGGTGCACGCGCTCGTGCTCGCGCTCGTGCGCCAGCACGGCCTCGTACTCGCACGAGTCCTCGGGGTACTCCCGGGGAACGAAGATCTGGACCGAGGCGGGCGTGAGGTCCACGCGCACCTCGTCGAACCAGACGCAGGTCCGGCCCCGCGCCGTCTCCATGTTCACGCGGGTGTGGAAGGCGAGCTGATTGTCGACCGCGGTCAGGCCCTGCGCCCGGCCCGCGCCGGCGGAGCCCGCCGACTCCCGCCCGATCGCGGCGAGGTCCAGGTCGCGGCGCAGGACGGCCGGGCGGGCGTCCGCGCGCACGCGGATCACGCGGGAGCGGTCGAAGTCCGGGTCGTGGGGGCAGGCGGGGCCGCCGTCCGGCTCGCCCTTGCAGGCGCCGAGCAGGAGGAGGACGGCGGCCGCGGCGGAGCGCATCGGGGCGGCGGTCAGTACTTGACGCGGTGCAGCTCGAACGTCTTGCCGCCGAGGTCGACCGAGCGCGAGTAGGCGCGCTTGATGCGCGCGGGCAGGCGCTTGGCGACGTCCCCGGTCACCAGGATCTCGTCGGCGGCGGCCAGGTCCTCGCCGATCTTGGCGGCGATGTTGACCTTGTCGCCGAAGATGCCGTCCGACACGCGCAGGATCTTCCCGAAGTGGAAGCCCATGCACAGCTGGAACTGGTCGCGGTCGGACTTGCCCTCGTTGAACTCGAGGAGCAGTCGCTGCATCGCGATCGCCGCGTCGACCCCTTTGACCGGGTCGTCGAAGGTGGCGAGGAGGTTGTCGGCCCCGCGGGAGATCACGTCCCCGCCCTTCTTCGCCACGATCGGCTCGACGAGGTCGTAGACCTCGGTCATGACCGCGAGGAAATGGAGGATGCCGTACTCGTGCGTGCGGCGCGTGAACCCCGACGAGTCGCACATCATGACCGTCGTCTCCTGCACGCACTCGTCCTCGATCTCGCGGTCCAGGTTGTCCGCGTTGGCCTTCGTGCGCCCGCGCAGGCGCTCGAACAGCTGCTCCGCGGTCGGGCGCGGGCGCTTCGCCTTCCCCGGCTTCTTTTTCATTGCGCGATTCTAGCATGTCGTCACGGCCTGGCGGGCGGGACGGCGACGGCTTGCCGACGGCTTCGCGACGGCCCGACGGCGGTTTCATGACCCTCGGGGCCGCTCGGCATTGAGCCTCGCTCGGGGTCGACCGCGCTTCGAGCGCAAACGGCGCGGCGACCCCACGCCCCTCGGGACATGAACCCGCCGCCGGGCCTCATGAAGGAATCGGCCATCCCGCTTCCAGGCCGTTTGGCGCTTCACGAAGAAGCCTATCGCCGCAGGCGATAAGCCGTTTTGCCGCCGGCTGTCGGTCCTGACGCGACGGGTCATCGGGGAGGAGGATCGGGGTCCTGAGGGGCTTGGGATTGACGCGACCATGGCCGTCGTTGTCGCGTCTATCCCGGAGGGCGCGGCCGATCGCGCCCGTCCCCGAAGGACCTCGATCCTCCTCCCCGGCCCGCGTCGACGTTTTGATACACTCTCCGCGGTGAAACAGGTCAAGAAGCGCAAGCTCCGGCGGGGCTTGCCGGTCAGCGTGTTCAAGCTCGACAACGGTCTGACGGTCGCGGTGCAGGAGGACCGTTCCGCGCCGCTGGCCGCCGTCTCGCTGACCTACAAGGTCGGCTCGCTCGACGAGGAGAAGGGCCGCGCCGGCTTCGCCCACCTGTTCGAGCACCTGATGTTCCAGGGCACGGCCAACCTGGCTCCCAACGAGGTGTCGCGGCTCGTCGAGTCGCACGGCGGCGTGGACAACGCCTACACGATGAAGACGAACACGACCTATCACGAGGTCGTGCCGTCGAACGCGCTCGAGTCGGTCCTGTGGGCCGAGGCGGACCGCATGCGCGGCCTGCTGATCTCCGAGCGCGAGCTCGCCGTCGAGAAGCAGGTCGTCCTCGAGGAGCTGCGCCAGACCTACCTGAACCAGCCCTACCGCCGCGCGACCGACGCGGTGATGAGCTCGCTCGCGTTCACGCGCTGGGAGACGGCGCACCCGACGATCGGCGACGCCGCCGACATCCGCGCGGCCTCGCTCGACGACGTGCGCACGTTCTACGACCGGCACTACGCGCCGAACAACGCCGTCCTCGCCGTGAGCGGGGACGCGTCCGTCTCCGAGGTGCGCAGGCTCGTCAAGCGCCTGTTCGGGCCGATCCCGCGCCGTCCGCGGCCGAAGGCGGCCCCGCTGGGCGAGCCCCGCCTGAAGGGGGAGCGTGTCGAGACGGTCAAGGACCACCTCGCGAAGACCCCGCTGACCATCGTCGGCTGGCACACGCCCGAGCGCGGCTCGCGCGACTGGTGGGCGCTGACCGTGGTGATGACCATACTCGGCGGCGGCGACGACAGCCCGCTGCACGAGAAGCTCGTCAAGGACGACCGCCTCGCCGTCTCCGCGAGCGGCCACATCCCCTACTGGTCGAGCCACGTCGCCGCGCGCGGGCCGGACATGCTGGCCTTCTTCATCTCCGGCCGTCTCGGCGCGAGCCGGAAGGCGGTGACGGGCAGCCTGGACGAGGTCCTCGAGCGCTTCTTCCTGAAGGGGCCGAAGGACGACGAGCTCGCCCGCGCCAAGACGCAGATCGAGCGCTCCTGGCTCGAGGGCCAGCAGTCCCTGGCCGACCGCGCGCAGACCCTGAGCTCCTACGTGGCCCTGGTGGGCGACCCGGACGGCTTCTGGAAGGACCTGGACGCCCTCCTTAAGATCACCCGCCGCGACTGCGTGGAGGCCGCCCGCCGCTGGCTGCGCTCCCGCGGGCGCATCGTGCTCCAGGTCGAGCCGGGCGAGCCCGTCGACCTCGCGCCCGAGCCCGCCGCGCCCGAGACTCCGGCCGAGGAGCCGCGCCAGCCCGGCAGCCACCCGCCGCCGCCCGGCGCCGCCCGCTTCGCGCGCCCGCCGGACGTCGTGAAGACCCAGCTCAAGAACGGCCTGACCGTCTGGCTGGCCCGCGACAAGCGCCTGCCTTTGGTCGAGGCGCGCCTGGCCTTGAGGGCGGGCCGCATCCACGAGGTCTCCGGCCAGGACGCGCTGGCGCAGGCGTCCGAGGAGCTGCTCCTCAAGGGCCGCGCGGGAGAGGACGCCGCCGCCGTCGCGCGCGCCTACACCTCGCTCGGCTGGTCGCTCGGCGCCTCGTGCGAGTCGGAGTGGCTCAAGCTGTCGGCCTCCGGGCTGTCGCGCAACCTCGACCCGTTCCTCGATCAGCTCGCCAAGACCCTGAACACGGCCGACTATCCGGAGGCGGAGGTCGAGCTCTGGCGCGAGAACGCCCTCGAGGACCTGATCTCCCGCCGCGCCCAGCCGCATTTCCTGTCCGAGGAGCGCCTGCGCGTGGAGCTGTTCCCCGGCCATCCCTACGGCCGCGGCGCCGCCGACGAGAAGAAGATCGCCGCGGTCGACTCGGCGCGCATGCGCGCCTTCCACGCCGCGTGCCTGCGCCCCAGCGGCGGCCACCTCGTCCTCGTCGGCGATCTGGACCCGGACAAGACCGTCCATGCCCTGGAGCGCGCGCTGTCGACCTGGACGGCCGGCCCCGCCGCGCCCGCGGCGCCGCCGCTGCCCGACGCGGGCGCGGCGCGCACCATCATCGTGGACCGCCCCGGCTCCGCCCAGGCGAGCCTCATCATCGCGCAGACCGCCGTCGCCGGCCCGAAGGACCCCGACTACATGTCGCTCGTCCTGGCCAACCACGTCCTCGGCGGCACAGCGAACTCGCGCCTGTTCGAGAACCTGCGCACGCGCCGCGGCTACACCTACGGCGCCTACTCCTCGATCGAGCTGTACGGCCGCGGCATCGTGTGGTCGGCTTCCGCCGACTGCCGCACCGAGGTCGCGCGTCCCGCGCTCGAGGAGATGCTGTCCGAGGTCCGCGAGCTCACGTCGCGGGAGATCTCCGCCGCCGCGCTCGACAACTCTCGCCGCCACCTGCGCGGCCTGTTCCTGATGCGCCTGTCGTCCCTCGACCGCATCACCGGCTACCTGTCGTCGGTCGCCGAGAGCGGGCGCGACCCGCGCGAGACCATCGCGCAGTACGAGCCGCGCCTGGCCGAGGCCACGCCCAAATCGGCGCTGGCCGCCGTCAACTCCCGCCTCGACCTCCGGAAGCTCGTCACCGTCGTCGTGGGCGACGAATCGGCGCTGAAAAAGACCCTGGCCGGTCTGTGACGGAAATCATCCGCCTCATTTAAGGCGGGTGTCCCTTTCCAACGGCGTGTGGAAGGGACACTTCCTCGCCTTATGGCTCGGTCGCCTGTCTCAGCCGAGGCGCGCTCGCACCCGGGGCGATCCTACCCCCGCCGCCACCCGCTTTCTAAGGCGGATGATTTCCTCCGCTGACCTGCCGTGCGTTTTATCAGCGCCGAGTGCGTCTTATCAGCGCTGCGTTCGTCAAACGAGCATAGCGCCGCATCGCCCGAAGGGCGATGGCGCTAGGCGGTCGAGGGAGCGTTGATATAGGGGGCCCGGCGGGATGATGTCCCGAGGGGCGTGGGGTCGCCGCGCCGTTTGCGCTCGAAGCGCGGTCGACCCCGAGCGAGGCTCAATGCCGAGCGGCCCCGAGGGTCATCATCCCGCCGGGCCCGCCCGCATCGACGTTGCCGTTACGGCGCCTGGCACCAGAGCCCGTCCTCGAGCTTCCAGTTCTGCGTCGCTGTCCGGCCCTTGTCGGCCGCGCCGCTCTTCCAGCGCGCCGTCACCAGCGCGACGCCGCCCTCGATCTTCGAGGAGAGGATCTTCGCCGAGGACTCCAGGTGCACGCCGCCGGCCTCCTTCTTCTTGGCGCTGACGTAGAAGCCGCGCCGGCCGCGGTAGGGGGCGGCCTCGCGGGCGTCCTTGCACAGGCAGGTGTCGTAGTGGTCGCCGAAGGCGCCCTGCGACAGGAGCTGGGCGCAGAAATCGAACTGCTCGTGGACCTGGACGAGCGCGAGCTGGTCGCCCTCGGCGCCTTCGCCGGGCTCCGCCGCCTTGGCGGGCTGATCCTCGATGCCGGGAGGCGGCGCGGGCTTGCCGGGCTCCGTCAACGGCGCGGAGCCGAGCCCCGCGATCTCCGCGGGCGACGCAGCGGCGTCCTCGACCGGCGGCGCCGGAGCGCGCGCCGGGACGGAGGCGGCGCGGTCGCTCGCGCTGACCTGGCGCTTGAGCCCCGGCAGGGAGAACTGGCCGGGCTTCGCGGCCGGGCGCTGGCCGATCATCGGCGGGGCCTTCTCGCCCGCGGCTTCCGCCGCGGGCTCCGACAAGGTCTCCGTCGAAGGCTGGGTCGCGTCGCTGAGCAGCGCCTCGAGCAGCGGGTCTTTCTCGGCGGCCTTCGCGGCGCGTTTCGCGGCCGGCTTGCCCTCGGGCGCGCGGCTCTCGATGAAGGTGTCGCCGTCGGACGCGGCGGCCTCCGGGGCCGGAGCGGCCTTGGGCGCGCGCGCGGGCCGGGGCTTGCGCGCCCGGCGCGGCTTGGCCGCCGCGACCGGAGCGGCCGACGCGGCGGGCGCGGCGCGCTTGGAGATCTTCTTCGGCTTGGACGCCGACGGGGCCGGCATCGCCGGAGAGGAGGTCTGCGGCGGGGGAGAGTAGATGACCGGCGTTTCGGCGGGAGCCGGCTCCGGCATGGGCGCGGAGGCGGAAGGCGTCAACTCGGCGACGGGCTCGGCGGGAGGGGCGCTCCTCTGGAGCATCATGTAGCCGAGGCCCGCGGAGAGGACGGCGGCGCCGGCGAAGGCGGCCAGCACCGGAGGACGCTTCCAGACCGGGACGGCCGCGGCCGCCGCGGCGGGCTCGGGCGCCAGCGCCGGGGCCGGCGACGGCGAGTCGTAAGAGGGAGAAGGGGCGGAGGCTTCGACCTCGGCGAGCTGGCCCATCTTCCCGGGTTGCAGCGGCCGGCGCGGGGATTCGACCGCGGGCGGGGGCGCCGGCTCCTCCGGATAGGAGAGCAGGGGGTCCAGGTGCGCGAAAGGGTCCTTCGGCGCGTCGAACGGGGACGGCTCAGCCGGAAGCGGGGCGGGCTCGGGCGCGGGGGCCGGAGGAAGGATGGGCGCGGGCGCGGGGGCCGGTGGGAGGATGGGCGCGGGCGCCGGGACCGAGGGCGGCGCGGAGACGTCCTCGGCGCGGCCGTCCATGCGCCCGCCGCACGAGTTGCAGAAGCGGGCCTCCTCGAGGTTCTCGTGCGCGCAGCGCGGGCAAGGCTTGGTCTTGACGACCGGGGCCGGAGCGGGCATCGCGGGCAGAGCGGGGGTCGGCGGCAGAGCGGGAGTCGCGGGCAGGGCGGGCAGCGGCAAGGGGAAAGGCGCCGGCACCGGGATCTGATTCGCCTTCGGCAGGTCCAGCGACGGGGGTTGGGGCGGCGCCGGCGGAGCGGCCGGAGCGGGGACGGCGAGAGGCGCCTCGAGCAGGGCTTTCTTGAAGGGCGCGTAGGCCAGAGCGGGCTTCCAGTCCGCCGAGTCGTCCGAGCCGACCGGGCAAACGAGGGTATCGCCATCGAAGCCGGGAAGCTTCAACAGTTCCTCGATCCCCGCGGGTCCGTGCGTGGATTTGCCGTCATGCGCAAAGAATCGCACCAAGGAAAATATAAATTATTGGTGTTACGGCCTCATTTCCTATTATAAGGGCGAACTCATGAGCCCCCAGCGCGTCGCCTTGGTCACCTGCGGCTCCATCAGGGAGCTCAACGACGACGATCGGCCTCTGCTGACCGAGCTGTGGAGCCTGGGGATCGAGGCGGAGCCCGCGGTCTGGGACGATCCCTCCGTGGACTGGAAACGCTACGACGCGGCC
The DNA here is from genome assembly GCA_016182905.1 of Elusimicrobiota bacterium. NCBI lineage: Bacteria > Pseudomonadati > Elusimicrobiota > Elusimicrobiota bacterium. The sequence continues at coordinate 16,521 of JACPFR010000002.1, read as the reverse complement.
GTCATCCGCTCCGCCTGGGACTATCATCTCACGCCCGCCGCGTTCTTCTCCTGGCTGTCGCGCCTCGAGTCGCTGGGCGTCGCGGTCTGGAACCCGGCGCCGGTGATCCGCGCCAACGCCGACAAATCCTACCTGAAGGAGCTCGAGGCCGCGGGCGTGCCGGTCGTGCCGACCGCGTGGGTCGAGCGGGGCGCCGGGACGAGGCTGGACGAGGTCCTCGAGGCCCGCGGCTGGGACGACGCCGTGGTCAAGCCGGCCGTCTCCGCCGGCGCCTTCCGCACCAGCCGCGTCCGGCGCGGAAGCCCCGACGGCCAGGCGGCGCTCGACCACGTGCTCTCGCATTCCGCCGCGATGGTCCAGCCGTTCCTGCCGGAGATCGCCGAGGAGGGGGAGTGGTCGTTCGTCTTCATCGGCGGCGCGTACTCCCACGCGGTGCTCAAGACTCCGCGCGCCGGGGACTTCCGCGTGCAGGAGGAGCACGGCGGCCGGACCGCCCGCCGCGAGCCCCCGCCGGGACTGCTCATCCAGGCCCGCGACGCGGCGATCGCGGGGCCGCGGCCCTGGCTTTACGCGCGCGTCGACGGCGTGCGGCGCGGGGGGGACCTTCTCGTCGTCGAGCTCGAGCTCATCGAGCCTTTCCTGTTCCTGTCGTACGCGCCCGGCGCCGCGCGGAAGCTCGCCGAGGCGATCAAGGCGCGGGTGTCTTCTCCGAGACCTTCTCCCAAGCCGTGACGACCCAGCGCTTGCCGCGCTTCGAGAGATAGTCCCTCTCCACGCCGCCGAAATTCCCCTTGCCGTCCATGGTCTCGACGCGGTAGGAGAGCAGGACGACCGCGCTCTCGTGGCCGAGGCGCTCGTACTCCACCTTCTCGACGCGGAAGCGCGCCGGACCGTGCTTGGCGAAGAAGTCCTTGCCCCAGGCCGTGATCTGCTCGCGGGTCATCGGCTTGGCGATCGCGACGTCGAACAGCAGGGCCAGCGCGTCCGCGTTGCCGGCCGCGAAGGTCTGGGCGACCTCGTCGTAGTAGGCGCGCACGTCGTCGCGCAGGCGCAGCTCGGCGTCGGACACCGTGCGCGCGAAGCTCACGTAGCCGCAGGACGCCGCGAGCGCCGCCGCCAGCAGGAGTAGGGGTCTCATGGCGGTAGAGTAACCCATACCATGGGACAGGTCAAGGCATAGGCCCATTGGCGGGGGCGCTTCGGACCTATGGCCCAGGACGGGCGCCCCTCGCGGTGGTACTCTCCTCATATGAACCGAACCCCCCGCCGGCTCCTCTCCGCGCTCCTGACGGTCGCCTTCGCGCCGGTTTTCGCCTCGGCCCAGCAGGTCTCGGTTCCGCGCGTGACGCTCACGCCCTCCCTCGGCGGCGCCTCCGGCGCCGCGGGCCTCCTCCCCGGCTCCCTCGGCGGCCCCATGGCCTTGTCGCCGGCGCCGATGCTCTCTCTGACGCCGACCCTCTCCGTCCTGTCAGCGCCCGCGCTCACGGCGCCGGCCCCCGTCGCGCAGGCCGTGCCCGTCGCGCTCTCTCCCGTGGTCTCCCCCGCGGCCGTCGCCGCGAGGCACGAGACCGCGGCCCCGGCCCTCCGCGTCGCCCCCGCTCTCGAGGCCATCGAGCGGTCCGCCGCCTCCCGCGACGGCGGCCGCCGCGACGGCCGCGGCGGCGGCGCGATGTTCGACGGCGCGCGCGAGCGCGCCGCGGCCCCCGCGAGCCCGTACATCGTCAACGACGAGGGCGTGAAGATCAACGACCGCGCCGCGATCTACTACACCGAGGTCCGCCGCATGGTCGAGCTGTACAAGGGCAAGATCAACCTCGAGGAGAGCCTCGACGTGATGGACGACGCCTACTCCGACGTCGTCGCCAAGGTCTCCGCGGTCGAGGCGGTGGCCAAGGGCCGCGGCCTCTCGCAGGTCAACACCCATCTCGAGGAGACCCTCACCTTCGTCGACGGCGTCCTCGACGACGGCTCTAAAAAAGTGGCCGTGCACACGCATCGGGTGTTCTTCCACAAGGCGAAAAACCCCCGGTCCGAGATCGTCGAGGGCATGCGCCGCGTCGGCGGCGTCATCAAGGACGCCGAGGCGATGTTCTCTCGCGGCGGCAAGGCCGAGCAGCAGATGGGCAAGCTCGACGAGGTCGAGCTCGTCTTCGATGCCCGCGGCTACCAGGAGATCAAGGACCATATCAAGACGCTCGGCGCCGAGGTCACCGCCCGCAGCAAGGGACGCATCACCTTCAAGTTCCTCGACGAGCTCGCCCCGCTCCCCAAGACCCAGGAGGAGATCCGCGCCAAGCTCAACGAGATGGCCCGGAAGTACGGCGGCGAGAACGCCGACGGCCTCTCCAAGATCTACGAGGGCGTGATCTACTCCCGCTACGTCGGCCTGCTGCTCGAGCTCAAGACCGTCGAGCACTACTACAAGCTCGGCTACAAGATCCTGCAGAGCGGCCGCGAGCTGTTCGACGAGAAGGGGATCTACGTCTCCGAGCTCGACGTCGTCGTCGAGAGCCCCGAGGGCAAGGTCTCCGTCGTCGAGGCGAAGTCCTCCCGCGTCGGCCTGCCCCCCGAGGAGGTCCTCGCGGACAAGGTCGTCTACAAGCTCAAGACCTACCAGAAGTTCAAGGCCCAGCTCGACGCGATGATCGGCAAGAAGTTCGACGCCGTCGTGTTCTCGATGGACGTGGCGATCGACCCGGACATCGACCCCTCCGAGGTCCTGCCCAAGGACCTGCGCAAGATCGAGCTGATGGACTTCCTCAAGTCCAAGGAAGCCTCGCTCTCCAAGGAATACGGCTTCCCGGTGAGCTTCCTGTTCATGCAGAGCGGCCCCGAGGGCGGCGACGCCCGCATGGGCCTGCGCAAGGGCGGCTCCGGCGGCCGCTCCAACGGCGGCGGCCGGTCGAACGGCCGCAAGCACGGCCGGCGCTGATCCTCAGCGCGTAGGACGCTGGCGGCGCCGCTCGTGGCGCTGCTCGCGGCGCTCGCCGCGACGCTGATGGTTCTCGCGGCGCTGCTCCCGGCGCTCCCGCCGCTCGCGCAGGAAGCGTTCGCGCTTCTCGGGCGGCATCTTCTCGAGCTTGCGGAAGCGCTCGCGCAGCCGCGCGCGCTGCTCGGGCGACAGCTCCTGGAAGCGCTTCCACCGCGCGCGGAGCGCCCGCTTCTCCTCGGGCGGCAGGGCCGAGAAGCGCTCGTGGCGCTCCTTGATCTCGGCGCGGCGCTCCTCGGGCATGGCCTTCCAGCGCCGGTAGTTCTCGACGACGCGCTCGCGCTCGGCGGGCGTCATCGCCTCCCAGCGCGCGCGGGACGCGTCGTCGGCGCGCGCGGCGGCGGCGCAGAGGGTCAACAGCAAGGCGAAGAGCGCGTTCCTCACGGGGCCTCCTCTCCGCCCTCGATCAGGGGGAGGTCGTCGAGCAGCTCGATGTTCTGCAGCAGCTCCGCGGGCGGGTGGGCCAGGGCCTCTTGCCGGGCCGCCATGCCGCCGGCGAGCACGGCGGCCAGCAACAGCAGGTCGAGATAGCTCATGCCTTGTCCAGCTCCACGGCGTCTTGAAGCTCGTCGAGGTGCTCGAGCAGCGGGGCCGTCTCCAGGAAGTCGAGGTCGTCGGCGGGCATCGACGCCGTCGGCGGGGTCTCGGGCGGCGGCGCGGGCCGGCTGCGGAACACCAGGACGAGGGCGGCCGCCAAGGTGCCGGCGGCGAGCAGGCCCGCGAGACGGCGCGGGGCGGGGGCGCCGCCGCGCAGGAGCGACAGGACCTTCCCGCGTTGATGCGTCCAGCCGGGCTCTCCGCGACGGACGCGGGGCAGGGCTTCGTTCAGGCCGTCCCAGAAGGGGTCGCTCACGGTGTCTCCTTTAACAGCGGTTCGAGGCGCGCCCGCGCCTGGTGCAAGGTCGCCTTGACCGTGCCCTCGGCCGCTCCGACGGCGGCGGCGATCTCGTTGATCTCGAGGCCCTCCAGGCGCAGCAAGACCATCTCCTTCTGACGAGGGGGGAGTCCCTCGACGGCGGCGCGCAGGCGCTCGGCCCGGTCGTCCCGCTCTCGTCTCCCGGCTGGATCGGCCTCGGGCGAGGGGTCGGCGACGGCCTCGCCCAGAGCGGGCGCGTCGGGCTCCCCGCTGGCCGCATGGTCGAGGCTCAGCCAGCGCCGCACGGAGCGCCAGCGTCCGGCCGAGCGCGCCTTGTTGAGCGCGATCCTCAATATCCAGGCCCGTCCCGGGGCGTCGCCGCGGTAGGACTTCGCGGAGCGCCACACGGCCAGGAACGTCTCCTGGGCCGCGTCGTCGGCGGAGGCGTCGTCGCCGAGCAGGCGCCGCGCGACCGCGTGGACCGAGGGCATGTGGGCCTTCATGAGCGCGTCGAGGGCGGCTTCATCGCCTTGAGCGACGGCTTGAATGAGGCCGCGGTCCCGATCCTCCATCCCTATAGACGCTTCCGGGGGCATGGGGGTTTAGTCGTGACCGAAGTCACTAAACCTCGGGGGGGCCTGTCGCGTCATGGGGGGTAAGGTAGCAAAGGAGACCAACGAAAATGAAAAGCCTTCTGATGTTCGCCGTGATGCTCAGCCTCGCCCCGGCCGCGTCGGCCGAGGAAGCCGCGGAGCATGCAGGGGAGAAGCTGGAGCGGCGGGGCGAGCGCCTCGAGCGGCAGGGCGAGCGCCTGGAGAACAAGGGCGAGCGCCTCGAGCGGCAAGGCGAGCGCATGCAGGAGCGCGCCGAGAAGCTCGACGCCAAGGCGGACGCGCTCGCGGCCGCGGGGAAGGACAAGGCCGCGTCCCGTCTCGAGAGGCGCTCCGAGAAGCTCGAGCGGACGGGCGAGCGCCGCGAGAACCGCGGGGAACGCCTGGAACGCCGCGGCGAGCGCCGCGAGCGGCACGGCGAGCGCCTGGAGCGCCGCGGAGAACGCCTGGAGCACCGGGGCGAGCGCCGTTCCGGCCCGGCCGCGCGCGGACGCTGATCCGGGGGATTCTTACCACAAAGACACCAAGACACGAAGAACGGAAAGGAGGGTAACGGCAAGCCGATGCCGTTACCCTTTCTTTTTTGTGTCTTGGTGTCTTTGTGGTTGATATCCGTGGTTGGTATGATACGCCCATGCCCTTCATTAATATCAAGATGACCCCCGGCCCCACGGCCGAGCAGAAGGCCGAGTTCATTAAGCGCGTCACCGCGCTCGCCGCCGAGGTCCTCGGCAAGAACCCGGCGACCACCCACGTCGTGATGGAAGAGGTCCCGGCCGACGGCTGGGGCATCGCCGGCGAGACGGTCGCCACCCGCAAGAAGCGCGGCGCCTGAGGGATTTGACCGTTATTTGACTGGCTCCGTCGGGACGCCGGGCGTATGCTATCGGCATGAAGCCCTGCATCTACATGGTGGACGACGAGCCGGACTTCCAGACCATCGTGCACTCGTGGCTGGAACCGACGTACGAGGCCCTCGCGCTCAAGGACGCCGACGAGCTGGCCGGCGCGATCCGGGCCCGGAGGCCGGACCTCGTCATCATGGACCTCCATCTCACCGGGTCCGACGGCTTCGAGGCCTGCCGGCGCCTGCGCGGCGCGCCCGGCCTCGACGGGGTGCCGGTCCTCTTCCTGACCGCCTCGCACGTGGCCGCGGACTACCGCCGCAGCATGGGCGCGGGCGGCAGCGGCTACCTGACCAAGCCCGTCGGCCGGCGCCAGCTGCTCGCCGCCGTCGACGAGCTCCTCTCCGAGGGCCGGGTCCTCGGCAAGTACACGGTGGACACCGGCGGCGGCGACTGAGCCGTCGCTAAAAAGTCCCACGCCCGTCCTTGGCCTCCCGCGTTCCGATTCCTAGACTTCCTCCATGGAGAAAGACTGCTATGAGATCCTGGGCGTGCCCCCCGACGCGAAGCCCGAAGAGATCAAGGCCGCCTATCGGACGCTGGCGCTCCGGCGCCATCCCGACCTGAACGCCGGCGACCCGCGCGCCGGCGAGCGCTTCATGCGCATCCAGGCCGCCTACGAGACGCTGGGGAACCCCTACCGGCGGGCGCGCTACGACCTGGGGCGGTCCTGGCGGCGGAGCGCCGTCTCCGACGCGTCGAAGCGCGTCCCGCCCCGCGGCTCCGGCGCGCGCCTGCTGATGCTCGTCGGCGCGCTCATCGCGCTGCGCGGCTTCGCCGGGCTCGTCCTGTTCCCGGAGGACGCCTTCGTCCCCGAGTGGCTCCTGCCCCGCGCCGGCCGCGACGCGAGCTTCCGGCTCTACGTCGTCGGCATGGCCTTGGTGTTCTGCGCGGCCGGCATCCGGAGCCTGCGCCGCGATTAGACGCCGCGGCGGCTAGTCGGCGAGCAGGGCCGAGAACGCGGAGGGAAAGGCGTGCAGCCCCCTGATCGCCCAGCGCGCGAGCTTCGGCCGGCGGCTCATCGCGAGCGCGAGGCGGGCCAGCCGCTCCTTGGGGCGCAGGAGCCGCCGCCGCCGCCGGGTGTAGCCGCCGGGACGCCCCCAGCCTCCGAGGGCCGCGGCGGTCTCCTCGGCCGCCAGGCGCCCGCTCCTCAGCGCGAGGCCGATGCCGTCGCCGACGAGCGGGTCCACCGCGCCCGCGGCGTCGCCCGCGGCGAGCCAGGGGCCGTCCTCGCAGCTCTCGGACGCGGACGCCAGCGGGCCGAGGCCCACGACCGGCGCGTCGAGCGCCGCGCGCGCGAGCCTCGTCCTCAGCGCGGGGTGGGCGCGCGCCAGGCGCCAGAACGCGGCCTCGCGGCCCCGGAAATCCCGCGCCAGCGTCGCCCGCTCCAGCAGCAGCGCCGCCGAGACCCGGCACTCGCCGGGCAGCGGCGTCAGGTACACCTCGCCGCCTTCGATCATGAACACCTCGACGAAGTCCCCGGCGCCGACGCTCGTGAGCCGGGCCGCGAGGCCGTAGCGCTTGAGCGCGGGCTCCCGGCGCGGCACGCCGAGGGACCGGAGCGAGGGCGAGGCGGCCCCGTCGGCCGCGATGAGGCGCTCGGCGCGCAGCGTCCCGTTCGGCAGCCGCACGCGCACCCCGTCGCCCGCGCGCTCGACGCCGAGGGGCGCGGTGTTCTGGAAGACGCGCACGCCGCGCATCTCCGCGGCCCGCCTCAGCAGGAGGTGGTCGAGGTCCTCCCGCGGCACCGCCAGGCCCTGGCCGTCCGGGAAGCGCGAGCGCGCGAACCGCCCCTCGCGCGTCGTCCAGGCGACGCCGCTGAACCTCCGGCCGAGCGCCTCGGCTTCCTCGTAGACGCCGAGGTCGCGCAGGACCGCGACGCCCGCGGGCATGATGCCTTCGCCGCAGGCCTTCCGGCGCGGGAACGCCGCGCGGTCGATCAGCGCCACGGAGCGGCCCGCGCGCGCCAGGTACATCGCCGCCGCGCAGCCCGCCGGGCCCGCCCCGATGATCGCGCAGTCGTGGGTCATGAGGCGCGCAGCAGCAGCGCCTCGAGGGCGAAGCCGGGCCCGAGAGCGGCGAGCAGTCCCCAGGAGCCGGGCCGCGCGGGCTCGGCCAAAGCGTCCTTCAGGATGAACAGCACCGACGCCGACGACAGGTTGCCGTGCCGCCTCAGGAACGCGCGGGAGAGCCCCGCCGCGCCGTCGGGCAGGCCCATCGCGCGCTCGCAGGCGTCGAGGATGCGCGCGCTCCCCGGATGCAGGATCAAAGGGGCCAGCTCGTCCACGTAGGCGCCGTGGCGCGCGAGCAGGGGGCTCAGCGCGGCCTCCAGGTTCCGCTCGACGACGGCGGGCGCGTCGGTCGAGAGCACGAGGCGCATGCCGTCCCCGCCGAAGTCCCAGCCCATCACGTGCAGGGAGTCCGGGATCAGCGCGCTCTCGTTGTCGACGACCGCGAGCCTCGCGCGCGCGGCCGCCGGCGCCCGCGCGCCGCACAGGACGGCGCAGGCGGCCCCGTCGCCGAACAGCGCCGCGGCCACGAGCTGGGTCATCGTCCCGTCCCGGGGGAGGAAGGTCAGGCTGCACAGCTCGACCGACAGCACGGCGACCGTCTCCTCGGGATGGCCGCGCAGGTACTCATAGGCCCGGGACAACGCCACGGCCCCGCCCGCGCAGCCGACGCCGAACAGCGGCGTGCGCTTGAGCGTACGCCGGAAGGGCAAAGACTGCGCCAGGTGCGCGTCGAGGCTCGGGGTCAGCAGGCCCGTCGTCGTGACGCTGAACAGGTGGGTCAGCTCCCCGATCGCGACGCCGGCCTGCTCGAGGGCGGACAGCAGCGCCCTCCGCGCCAGGCGCTCGGCGTGCGGGAGATAATCCGCGTTGCGCTTCGCGAAGGCGGCGCCGGCGAAATAGTAATCGGGCGCCTCGACCAAGGCGCGGGACTCGACGCCAGCCCGGTCGAACACGCCCTCGCGGCCGCCCGCCTCGGTGCCCGCGAACGCGGCCGCGCAGCGCGCCCGGATCGTCTTCTGCTCGTACCGCGTCTCCGGCACGGCGGTCCCGACGGCCAGCACCCGCGCCATCAGATCTTCTCTCCGGCGAGGCTCAGCCGGAAGAACGGCCCGCGCCTGACCCTCAGGTACTTCAGCCCCGCGCGGTGGGCCGCGCCCTCGAGCTCCTCCGGCAGGAAGGCGCGCCGCACCGACAGCGGCCCGTCGCAGCGCGACACCCGCCCGGCCAGGCAGGTCAGCGCCCTCACGCCGGCGTACGCCGCCGCGCAGCGCCGCAGGTCGCTGAAGAGCAGGCCCTTCTCGGCGAGGCCGTCGCACAGCCTCAGCGACTCCTCCAACTCCGCCGGCGGCAGGTGGTGCAGGAACAGCGAGCCCAGGACGTAGTCGAACCGCCCGCCCTGCTCGGCGAACTCCCGGAGGTTCGCCTGCATCAGCCACAGGCTCTGCTCTCCCTCCGTCCGCGCCCGCGCGAGCTCGAGTATGCGCTCGTCGATGTCGATGCCGGTTATCTTTATATTGAACCTGCGCTGCCGCCCCCAGTTCAGGATGCGCAGCGGGATGTCGGCCGCGCCGGTGCCGACGTCGAGCATGGTGATGATCTTGCGCTTGTCCCAGGCCCGGCTCCAGATCTCCAGCCGGTCGCGCATGACCGCCCAGCCGCCGAGGAAGGTGTTGGACGTGGAGAGGAAATCCAGCGCGTCGCTGAGCTCCGCCGCGCTCGGTGTGCCCGAGTCCATCAGCTCGGGCTCGTCGGCTCTTCGCTCCAGCGCGGGGATGAGATTCATGCCCCCAAGATAACACGGCGGCCTTATCCGCGCCTTAGCGGCGAGGTAAAGGTTTCGTCCCGGTTATTTCAAGCCGTCGCGGGGCGCAGCTCGCTGACCTTGGACCGGTAGAAGAGCAGGACCTTCCTCACGTAGTCGCGCGTCTGCGCGTACAGGCGGCGATGCGCGAGGAACCTCGGCCCGGCGTTGTACGCCGCGACGATCCGCTGGATCAGCCAAGACGGCGCGTCCTTGTACGGCACGCCCTTCAGCTGGTACTTCCTCCAGGCGCGCTCGAACAGGTGCACCATGTACAGAGTGCCCGCGCGGATGTTGGCCTCCGGCTCGTACAGCGCCCGTCCCGACACGCCCATCTCCTCCGAGGTCGCGGGCATCACCTGCATCAGCCCGAGCGCCCCGGCCGGGGACTTCGCGCGCGCCGTGAACTCCGACTCGGCGGCGATCACGGACTTGACCAGCCTCGGGTCCAGGCCGAGCGCGTCCGCGTGCCGCGCGATCATCGCGTCGTAGCCGTCCGTCTCCGGGCGCCTGCGCAGCCGGTCGAAGGTCCGCGTGAAGGGCAGCGGCGGCACCGGCGGGATCTCGAGCACGAAGGGGACCGCGGCGGGCGTCCGTTTCGACAGCGGCTTCGGCGCGGCCGCCGGGATCGCCGGGACCGCGGGCCTGCCGGCAACCTCCGGCACGTTGAGGAGCGCGCGGTGGGCGCCCGCGTCGAAGAAGCGGCCGAACTCGGCGCCGGCCAGGCCGAAGGTCTGGACGGAGTTCAGCGCGAGCAAGGTCTCCGGCGCGGGATTGGTGAGGGCGGACGTGGGAACGGCGAAGACGAGGACGGCGGCGAGATAAGCGGAGGCTTGCATGTGCACAACTCCAGACCGGCCGCGCATAGCGCGGCCAAGCGTTCCTCGGCGGGTGGGGATGTTAGTACATCATCGTCCCATAAGCCCAAAGGTCTTTAGGACCATTTTAAAAATGGGCCTTATGGGGCAACGGCGGGCTTCGACGCGCGGGCGAGCGCCCAGGTCAGGAGGAGCAGGAGGCCGATGAGCGGTCCCACCGCGAGCGCCAGCAGGGGCAGGCTCGCGATGCCGGCTCCGGCGAGGATCTTGCCGAACGCCCACAGCCCGAGGACGATGACGATCGACGACGCGCTCTCGAGCACCGCCGTCGCGTCGTCCACCTTGCCCTTCGGCGCGCGCGATTGGAAGAAGCTCTCGAGCTTCAGCTTGGCGATCACCTGAGGGATGCCGAAGAAGAACAGCGCCAGCGCGGGCACGGTCAGGCTGCCCCACAGCGCCCCGACCGGCGCGGCCAGCGCCGCGAACAAGGTCATGCCGAGCGCGCAGGCGACCGTCCACCGCAGCATCGAGGTCCGCATCGCCGCGGCGTCGCGCTCCCGCCTCTGCTGGCGCATCGTCCACAGCCCCGCGACGATGCCGCCCAGGCTGTACAGCCCGATCATCATCCCGCCGTACGCCGCGGCCAGGGCCTCGTGGCCGGGCCCCGCCACGTGCAGCGCGAACGCCGGGGCGATGAACCAGTACACGAGCGAGATCGGCACGTACACGAGCGAGTAGGTGAGCACGCTGTACAGCAGGGCCGGCGTCCGCGCGACCTGGAGCACGCCGTCCTTCAAATGCTGGAAATACGTGAGGAGCGACCCCTCGCCGGGACCGGGCAGCCCGTTGCCGTCGAGGCCCGAGACCTTGCCGGGGAACTTCAGCGTCAGCGCCACCAGGCCGATCGAGAGCGACATCGCGACGGGGAACGCGACCAAGGCGGGGATGAACCCGACCGCCGCGACCAAGGCGCCGGTCGCGATCGGCACGATGGTGGCCACGACCTCGACGACGGTCTGACGGGCGGCCTTGAAGTGCTCGAGCTTCCGCTGGTCCTGGTTCAGGAGCACGGCGGGTATGCTCTTCTCCGTGATCAGCGCGACGCCGAGCAGGACCGCGTCCACGGCGAACAGCGCCACCAGCCCGCCCAGGCTCAGCCAGCCCGCCGCGAGCAGACCGGCGATCAAGCCTCCCGTCGCCACGCGCAGACCCGCGCTCCACACGTAGGCGCCCTTGAGGCCGAGCTTCTTGGCGACGATGGGCGCGGCGATGGTGCCCGCGAGCTCCGCGAGCGCGGCGGTCATGCCCACGTCCGCGACCACCGACGCGCTGCCGAACACCTTCGCGATCAGGGGCGGCAGCCCCGCGTTCTGGGACTCGATGCCGACCTGGGCCAGTATCAGCGCCAGCAGGAAGAACGCCAGCGGCTTGGAGAAGCCGAAGTAGGTCTTCCCGCGCGGCGCGCCCGGCGGCGCGGGCGGCTCGTTCGCCGCCTTCGGAGGCTCGAGCTCCGCGGGGGCGAGAGGCGCGGAAGGCTCGCCGGCCGTCGCGACGGAGGCCTCGGCGTCCTTCTCGTCGAAGGCCGCCTTCAGCTCGTCGAAGCGCGCCTGGACCTCGCGTGCCTTCTCGGGCGTCGGCGCGGCGGGGGCGGCCCTCAGCGGGAGGAGGGCCGGCGCGGCGCGGACCGGCCGGACCGCCGAGACGGGCGCCGTCATGAATGCCGCGGGAATCGGAGCCGGGGACGGGACGGCGAGAGTGGAGCCGAGGCCCGGCGCGCTCAAGGCCGAGAGCGAGACCGTCGGCGCCGACAGTCGGGGGGCCGAGAGCGGGGCGAGGCCGAGGCCTCCCGAGGGAAGCGCGGCGGCCCGTCCGGAGACGACCTGCGCCTGGGCGGCGGGGGACAGCCCCAGGACGAGCGCGAGGACGACGGCGACGGCGGCTCTCACGCTCCCATAATAGGGAATGTCCCGGGAGGGCGAGTGAGCCGAAGGTCCCTTTTTCCCGAGGACATTGGTCCTACCCGGCGCGCCGCCATTGACGCCCGCTTCCCGGCCCTCTACACTGATTCCGGTGCAGGAATCATCCCGCGGCGCCGAGCTCGCCTCCCGGACGCGTTTCATGGCCGCCGTCCTGGCCGGCGCGGCGCTGGCGATGCTGGGCGTCTACGCCGGCCTCGGCCTCCACGACGGCTTCGGCGACTGGGATCTCCACCGCGTCGGCCGCAAGTTCCTCCGCGTGCTGCCGTGGATCGTCTGCCTGAGCGCCCTCGGCGGCGCTCTCCTGCATCGGTTCTACGCGCGCGCCCTGTCCGGCAAGCCCTCCTTTCGGGTCATCGCCTGGACCGTCGTCCGCGCCTTCACCCACTTTCCCTTGTTCGGCGGGGTGGCCTTGTTCGCGGCGATGCTCGGTTTAGCGGACCTCGGCCTGCGCGCCGCGCGGCACCGGTTTTTCGGCGGCGGGCCTCCGGGGACCTCCGACGACGCCCTCTCGCGCTGGCTGGGGCCGCCGATCTGGTTCATCATCATGCCGTTCAACCTCATGGGCATCGACGCGGAGAGCGACAGCGACGTCGAGCTGCCCGACACGGTCTCCACGCGGCGGCTTCTGCGCTGGCTCCCGGCCGTGTTCGCGATGCTTCTGATCTGGACCGGCGCGGTGAGCGAGGAGACCGGCGAGCGCGTCGACCCGTACTGGCTCTCGGCCTTCGCGTCCTATTGGCTCGGAGACTACCTGGCCGTCGCCTGGCTGGTCTCGCCGGTCATGATCGCGCGCCGCAAGCGCGGCGGCTGAGGCCCGCGAACCCATCCATGCGAGAATGGAACTCTTCGCGGGTCACCATCTTCTCCTGGATGGCGGCGAGCTTCCCCTCGATGCGGTCCAGCGCCGCCAGGATCATCAGCCCGTCCAGGCCGCCCCCGATCAAGGTCGCGGCCGACCAGATCTTTTTCTCATTCATGTTCGCACCTCCTGCTACCATACGATCGAGGGGGCGAAAAAGTTTCATCCGCGGCGTCCGCCTTGACAGCGAGCGCCGGTTGGACAATACTCCGGGCATGTCCACTCCGAGAGCCGCTCTGTGGGTGAGCTTTGCGTTCGCGTGCGTTCCTTCGGCGTTCGGCGGCGACCTCCCGCCCTGGTCCGGCCCTGTCGCCGTCGTATCGGGATTCGAGATCATGGAGAAGGACGTCCCCGGCCTGGGGGACCCGATGAGCGGCCCTTACAACTTGAAGGACGCGATCCGCCGCATCGCCGTCTCCAAAGGACAGCTCGAGAAGCTCGGCGTGGACGCGGCCCCCGAGGCCGTGGCCCGATGGCGCGACGCCAAGCTGGCCTATCATAAAGACCGGGCCCGCGTGCTCCGCGAGCTGATGGCCCGCCCCGACCAAGCCCAGAGGCTGTACGAGACGACCTCGAGCTCGGCGATCGTCTACGGCCGGTGGCTCGAGTGGACGCTCAATTATCGGACGGAAGAGCGCATCGCGGCATGGGAGAACCGCCCTGCGGTGGGTCGGTTCCGGTTCGACCTCGTCAAGGGAACCGGGCCGCCGCTCTGGATGCTGCTCGATTCCATGGTGGAGGAGCGGATTAATCTAGGCCGGCCGCGCGTGCCGGCATACTCGGAGGTCCTCTCGGCGCCGGACATCGAGATGCTGCGCGGCTTGGGGCGCGCCTGGTCGGAGGACCTCCCCGACATGCTGTCCTTCAAGCCGGGCCTCGCGGTGAGCACGGAGGCCCGGGCCATGGTCGACTCGATGATAAGCTCCACCTACCTCGGCGGCTTCGAGAAAGACCTGATGAAAGTCGTCGACCGCGAATACGTCGAAAAGGCCAAGGTCAAGATCCTCGCCCCGGGCCTGCTCGACGTCAAAGTCCAGTTGTCGAAGCCCGGCCCCGGCGAAATGACTCGGGCCCAGCTCCTGGCTCCGATGACCGCCTCGGAGGCGATCGATGCTCTGTCCGAATACAACGGTCGCCTGACGATCGGCATGCTGACGCTCGCCAAGGCGGGGCCGCGCTCGGTCCCCGCGCTGCTCGAGCGCTTGAAATTACAAGAAACCCGCGGGCTCGGGCACGTGCTCGTCCTATTGAAGTGGCTGAACGCGCGAGAGGCGCTGGCCGTCGTTCGCGAGCGGACGCTCTGGAAAAGCGGCGACGAGGGGACCATGAACGGCTCTTTGGGACTGCTCGCGAGATTCGATCCGGCCTCGCTCGAGACCGTGGTGGCCGAGGCCGTCGCGGAATTCGAGGCCCAGCCGACCTACGCGGGAATCGGCGCCTCGTACGCTTCGCCGCCGGTACGGCGGGCGGCCGTCTATCTCGCGAAGTACCGGCCGAGCCGCGCCAGGCAGGTCTTGATCCCCTATCTGTCGTCGCCGAAGCCGGGCGTCCGCCTGGCGGCGGGGCGGGCGCTCGCCGATCTCGGCGACGTCTCCGGGGTGAAGTACGCCTTGGAGTTCCTGGAACAGGCGCCGGAGCACGACAGGCACTTCGCGATCGACATCATCGAGCGGGTGGGAGGTCCTCGGGGCGCCCGAGGGCTGGATGAACTGGCGCTGCGGCTGAAGGCGCCGATGCTCGCCGTTTCCGCGCGCGACATCGAGTTCGGGGCGCTGCCGGCGGACCGGCGCTGGGCCTATGTGAAAAAGTATCTGGGCAATGAGAACAAGAATGTCGATTACTGGGCCTTCAGGAAGGTCGAGGAAGGCTTTCAGGGCAACGCCCCGGAGGTCGGTCCGATCCTCGAATACGCGGCGGGAATGAAGGGCGCGGTCTGGCAGCAGCGCGCGCAGGAGCTCTTGACCTACCAGGCTCGCAGGCAGGGGGCCTCTAAGTCGCGTTAAGGCCGGTCTGCGGTCGGCCATTATTGTGGCGGTCCGGTATAATATAATAAAATACATTTTTATTGCTATTTATAATATGTAATTACATATTATAATGCGTCAGGCAGCCATGAGAAAACGAAGTCCTCAATCGGTCGGCATGAGCCGCGTGTTGTCCCGATTCATCGAATGGGCGACGCAGGCTCCGGAAGGAGCAGCGGACTATGCGGCGCAGAGCTTGATCCTCCTCACGCGCGTGCGGTTGGGCATGACTCAGGCGCAGCTTGCCAAGCGCAGCGGCCTGACGCAGTCCCACATCGCCAACATCGAGAACGGCAAGGTGGACGTTCAGCTGTCGACTTTGCGCCGGATCTTCGCGGCGCTCGATTGCCGCTTGGTGCTCGCGCCCCAGCCGCTCGGCGACCTGGACGAGCTCATCCGACGCCAGGCGCGCGCGGCCGCCTTGAAGCGCGTCAAGCGCGTGACCGGCAGCATGGCCATGGAGGCCCAGCGTCCGGACGAGGGCATGCTCGAGGACCTCGTCGAGGCGGAGACGGAGAAGCTGCTGCACAACCGCTCCTCAAAGATATGGGAGTCAGACTAAGGTCCTAGGTGCGGGGAGGCGATGCGCGGTGTACGTCGACGGCGCCTACGCCGTGGGCGTTTCGAGCTTCTTGAGGCGCTCGTCGTGATTGGTGAGCGTTTCGGCGTGGACGGCCCAGCGGTGGCGGGAGTCCAGGAGCAGGCCGGAGAAGCCGTCCATGCGCGAGTTGAGGTCGGACATGTCCTTCTTTGTGGCCATGTTCTCCGCCAAGTATTCCTTCAATTCCGCCATCTCGCCGACGAGCCCCGCGACGGAGATCATCGTACGATTGAGCCTGGAGTTCGTGTTGCCAAGCTCCGCATTCGTTTTGCCGAGCTCGGCATTCGTGCTGTCGAGCTTGGCATTCGTTTTGCCGAGGTCGGCATTCGTGTTGTCGAGCCTGGCATTCGCGGCGTTGAGGCCTTCGACCGCCTGCCTGAGCGCGGCGTTCGTGCTCTCGACCGCCTGCTTCAGCTCGCTGATATCGCGACTCATATCGTCGGTCATTGTATCTCGCCCCTCCTCGACCCGCAAGGGTCCTTCGTCCTATTCATACGATCGAGGGGCCCGAAAAGTTGCATGGCGGCGCCCGCCGCCGGGGGATTTAAGACGCGACGAGGCCGGTCTGCACGCGCCACAGGTCGGCGTACGGCCCGGGCCTGGCGCTCAACTCGGCGTGGGTGCCTTCCTCGACGATCTTCCCGTCCTCCAGGACGAAGATGCGGTGCGCCTTGACGATGGTCGAGAGCCGATGGGCCACCATCACGGTCGTCCGTCCGACGACGAGCTTATCCAGGCTCTTTTGGATCGCGGCCTCCGTCTCGTTGTCCACGGCCGAGGTCGCCTCGTCGAGTATCAGGACGGGCGGGTCCTTCAGCACGGCCCGCGCGATGGCCAGGCGCTGCCTCTGGCCGCCGGACAGCTTCTGGCCGCGCTCCCCGACCACGGTGTCGTAGCCTTGGGGCAAAGCGCTTAAGAACTCGTGCGCCTCGGCCGCCCTCGCCGCGGCCTCGATGGCGGGCAAGCCTTTCTCGGGGTCGCCGTACGAGATATTCTCCTTCGCCGTCCCATGGAACAAGAAAGTGTCCTGGCTCACGAAGCCGATCGCCCGCCGCAGCTCCCGCGG
>JACPFR010000001.1 GCA_016182905.1 Elusimicrobiota bacterium | reverse complement strand
GGTGAGCAGCCCTTTCTCAGATCGGCGCCGAAGGCGACGATCCTGGCCGCCCCCCGCGGGGGCGGCCATTCCGTTGGGGGGCAAATGCCGCTGCAGTGTGGCGGCCCGACTAATTGCTCAGGCTCCTAGGGCCCTATCCGGGGCGGCCCGCTTAGGCTAGCATCGCTTCATGCGCGTCCTGTCGCTCCTGCTCGCCCTGGCGGCCCCCGCCGCCGCGGCCGTGCCCCTCGTCTCGACCGTCCCGTTCTCGGTCGGCGGCGCCGGGCTGTCCGAGGCCGAGGCGGGCGACCTCCTGAGCGCCCCCGGGGGCCCTTTCGTGATCGTGGGCGACCGTCTCGTCAAGATCCGCCCCCTGGGCGACGACGGCCCCGACGAGGCGGTGCCGCTCGAGGAGGGCACGCGGCTCGTCCGGTCCCGGGTGGCCGCGCGCCTCGACGCCCTGCGCGCCGCCGCGCGCGAGGGCCGCGCCACCGGCGCCGACAAGGCCGAGGCCAGGGCCCTGGCCGCCCTGCGCTCGTCCCTGATGTCGCTCGAGGACCGCTGGTTCCTGCGCTCGCTGTCGCCCGAGCTCGGCGACGAGGAGTTCGCGAAGCCCCCTTCTCCCGAGGGCGTGCCCGTCCCCGGCCCCGCCGCCCCGGCCGACCCGCTCGCCGCGAGCCTGCGCGC
The DNA here is from genome assembly GCA_016182905.1 of Elusimicrobiota bacterium. Lineage (NCBI taxonomy): Bacteria > Pseudomonadati > Elusimicrobiota > Elusimicrobiota bacterium. Next base: position 62,925 of record JACPFR010000001.1, on the reverse strand, counting down.
ACGCCTCGTCCTCGACGACGGGGGCGACCCTTTCGCGCGCGAGGCGCTCGACATGGCCGTCCGCCGCCTGCTCGAGAGCCCGACCGCGCGCGAGCTCGCCGCCGAGTTCGTCCGCCGCGGCCTGACGGTCCGCGTCTCCTTCGCGGCGATGGAGAACAGCGTCCTCGTCGAGCGCGGCGGGCGCCGGTCCCTGTCCGGCTACGGCGGCACGGCCTCGCACGGCCCGGCCGGGGCCTGGGTCAAGCTCAACCGCGATTACCTGCGCGTCGACACGGCCTATCAGCTCCTGGACCTGCCCGCGACGCTCGGCCACGAGCTGCTCGGCCACTCCCTCGGCGCGGCCCGGGCCGAGGCGGCGGGCCTCGAGTCCGCCTGGAACCGCTGGCGCGGGGACGAGCTCAACGCCGGCGTCGTCGGCTGGCTGGTCGCCGCCGAGCTCGGCGAGGTCCCGCGCGACGCCCACCTGTGGCGCTGGCTCGAGGACCCCGAGCGCTACCACCGCGAGATGCACCTCGCCGGCGGCTATTACGCGAAGACCTTCTCCGCGGAGGAGGCGGCCGCGCCGGCCCGCGCCCTCCAAGAGCGCCTTGCCCGCGTCGAGGCCGCCCTCGAGCTCTTCGACGCCCGCGCCGCCGACGCCGCCCGGGACTGGGACAAGATCATCGACCACTTCAAGTTCGAGCACGGCGTGGATTCGCGCCGCCTCGCCTTGGTCCGCTCCGAGCTCAAGAACGCGGCGTCCCCGGAGGAAAGGGCCGTCGAGCGCGAGCGCCTGCTCGCCGTCCGCCGCGAGCTGCTGGCCGCGTCCGCGGCGCTCGAGTCCCCGGAGGAGAAGGCGAGCTTCGCCGAGACCGCGAAGCGGCTGGCCGACCCGTTCTTCGCCGAGGAAAGCGCGCGCACCCGCGCCCTCGGCGAGCGCCTGAAGGCGGCGGTCGTCCGCGCCCCGAAGCCGCGCCCGCGCGACGCGGAGGACCTGGACGCCGCGCAGATCGCCGAGATGTACCGCAAGGACCTCGTCGAGAACCCGGACCACTGGCCCCTGGCGCGCTGACGGACGCCCGGCTATACTGGGCCCGAGAGACCCCATGTCCCGACCTTTTCTGGCCGTCCTTCTCACCCTCGCGGCGCCCTCCTGGGCCGCGGAGCGCACGGCGCCGTCCCCGGCGAAAGCGATCTCCGCCGTCGTCCGCTTCTCGGCTCCGAAGGGCTGGCGGCCGGAGCACTACGCCAACGGCGCCGACCCCGTCTCGGCCTTCGTCTCGGGCGAGGACCGGATCGTCGTCCGCGTCTTCGGCGCCCCGGGAAGCGCCTACGCCGACCCCGCCGCCTTCCTCTCCGGGGCCGCCGCCTCGACCATGGGCCGTCCGCCCGAGAAGGCCGGCGAGCGGACCGTCGCGCGCCGCCGGGTGGACCTCCATCAGCGCGGCTTTCCGGTCAACCTGGGCGACCCCCACATCCCCTCGGGCCGGCAGCAGGTGCTGGGGCGGGAGATATTCCTCATTTTGCCCGCGTCCAAAGGCCGATTCGCCGTCCTGTCGTACGCCCGGGAGTCCCCGGCCCCCGATAGGGAACGCCGCGGCGAGAAGGCCTGGGAGGCGTTCCTAAAGACCGTGAAATCGCCCGGCCGGAAGACCTAGCCCGGGGGACCCGAGGGCCCTGGGCGGGGCGGACGCGCACCCGTACACTCTATCAGAGGAATGAAACGCAGTCTCCTGACGGCCCTGCTCCTGGCGGCCGCCGCGCTCGACGCGGCGGCTCAGCGCGTCACGCTCGAAGTCCCGCTTTCCCCCCGCCCCGGCCTCACCGCGTCGGCGGCGACGATCGCCCCTCTCGCGCAGACCTTCCCCCTCGCCCTGAGCCCCTGGAGCCCGGGCCTGTCGGCGGCGGCCCAGATCCCTCATAACGCGGTCCCGATCCCCTCTCCGACGATGGCGCCGGTCAAGGCCGCCGCCGCGCTCCCCGCCCTTCCCGTCGCCCTCGCCCCCAAGGCTCTCGCCGCCGCCAAGCCGCTCGTCCATAACCGCGCGAAGGTCATCGACAGCCTGCGCGAGCACGGCGCCCAGTCCGCCAAGCTCGCGGAGCTGAACGGCGAAGCCGGCGTCGGCGCGCTCGAGCGGAATTTCATGTCGGCCGCCGCCATCAGCGACGAGCCCGTCGTGCCTCCCGCCGGCGACGGCGCCAAGCTGACCCCGGGGCCGGACTCCCGGCCGCTGCTGACGCGCATGCTCGAGCGCGTGCGCCTCGACGACCGCGGCCGCCCCGACGAGAAGAAGGCCCTCGAGGACTCCTTCAAGCGCCTGCTCGACACCCCGACCGGCCGCCGCTACGCCGAGGAGTTCCTCGCCGAGGGCCTGACGGCGGTCGTGCATTTCGAGGACTTCCCCGACTCCCAGCTCTACCTCGTCGACGGCCGCAAGCGCTTCTACGCCGCCCAGGCCTACACCGACTGGCGCCAGGAGGGCTACGCCGAGATCCGCCTCAACCGCCACTACGTCGACGGCGACCCCGACTTCATGCGCGAGTCCCTGCCCTCGATCATCGGCCACGAGCTCCTCGGCCACGGCCTCTGGTACGGCCGCGCCGCGAAGGAGAACCTCTACCTCGCGTTCCACTACCACGAGCTCAACGAGACCTTGGCCCGCCTCGTCGGCTGGGCGATCGACCACGAGCTCGACGGGCGCTTCGAGGAAGCCGGCGCCTGGAACTACCTGTCTGACCCGGCCCACTATCTGTCGAACCTGAAGATGCGCCTGCCCTACTACGCGGTGACCTTCGGCCAGCAGGAGATGGCCGACCCGCTGGCGACCTTGCGCGCGCGCAAGGCCGCCGCCGAGCTCGAGGTCGAGCGCGCCCGCCGCAACCTGGCCTCGCAGAAGACCTGGCTGCCGGTGCTGGACCATTTCTCCCGCGACCACGGCATCCCCGCGCGGCGCTTCGAGCTGCTGCGCAAGGAGATGTCCGACCTCGAGGCCCACTACCAGAACGAGGTCGTCAACGCCGAGTCCATCGTGCGCGAGGTCTCCGGCCTGATGGAGCGGATCGCGGCCGAGCCCGACCACGCCTCGGAGATCTACCTGAAGGAGGCCTCGGCCCACCCGTTCTTCGGACGCCTGAGCGCCGACACCGCGCGCCTCGGCAAGGCCCTGGAGAAGGCGGCCAACGCCGCGCCTCCCGCCCCGCCGCGCCCCGCGCCCGCCCGTCCCGCCGACCAGATCGCCTGGGAGGAGCTGGCCAAGATGTACCAGGACGACGTCGCCGCCGACGCGAACCGCCCCGTCAAGCACTGGCGATAATCTTGGTGTCAGGCTCGCAAATTCGTTGAATTCCGGGCCCCCGGTGCCTGGCCTGACAATTCGACGAATTCCGCGCTAGCGGAAGTTCTTGAACTGGAGGTCGAGGTCGAACTTGCCGGCCTTGAGCACGTTCATCGTGGCCTGGAGCTCGTCCTTCGACTTGCTCGTCACGCGCAGTTGGCCGTCCTGGATCTGGGCGTTGACCTTGAGCTTGTTCTCCTTGATCGCGGCCTGCATCAGTTTGGCCTTGTCGGTCGGGATGCCCGACTGGATGGTCACGTCGATGCGCGCGGTCTGGCCCAGCGCCGCCTCGGCCTTCGCCTTGGTCAGGTTCTTGATCGGCAGGCCGCGCTTGGCCATGCGGGTGAGCAGGACGTCGTAGACCTGCTCGGCCTTGAACTCGTCGCTCGCGCGGACGATGAGCTTCTTTTCCTTCACCATCAGCTCGATCGAGGCGTTGGCGGTCTTCAGGTCGAAGCGGTTCTGGATCTCCTTGAGCGCCACGGCGATCACCTCGGACACCAGGTTCAGGTCCACGTCGGACACGCAGTCGAAAGAATAGTCGCTGGCCATATCTACCTCGCCATCGGGATTTTGAGAGATCTGTGCTTGCGCGCGAACGCCTTCGCCTGCGGATAGCCGGCGTCGAAGTGGCGCACCACGCCGAGTCCGGGATCGTTGGCCAGGACGCGCTCGAGCCGCGCCGCCATCGCCTTCGTGCCGTCGGCGACTGTGACCTGCCCGGCGTGCAGCGAGTAGCCCATACCGACGCCGCCGCCGTGGTGGAAGCTCACCCACGAGGCGCCGGAGGCCGTGTTGAGCAGGGCGTTCAAGATCGGCCAGTCGGCGACGGCGTCGGAGCCGTCGCGCATGGCCTCGGTCTCGCGGTTGGGGGAGGCGACCGAGCCGCAGTCGAGGTGGTCGCGGCCGATCACGATGGGCGCGCCGACCTTCTTCTTCTTGACCAGCCAGTTCAGGCGCGCGCCCATCTCGGCGCGCTCGCCGTAGCCGAGCCAGCAGATGCGGGCGGGAAGGCCTTGGAAAGCGACTTTTTGTCCGGCCAATTCGATCCAGCGCTTGAGCGCCTCGTTCTTCGGGAAGGCGGCCAGGACCTCGCGGTCGGTGGTCCGTATGTCCTCGGGATCACCCGAGAGCGCGGCCCAGCGGAAAGGCCCCTTGCCCTCGCAGAACAGCGGGCGGATGTACTCGGGCACGAATCCGGGAATATCAAAAGCGTTCTTCACGCCCGCCTCCTCGGCGCGGGCGCGGATATTGTTGCCGTAGTCGAAGGTCACGGCGCCCTGCTTCTTGAGCGCGAGCATTCCTTCCACATGCCGTCCCATCGACGCGATGGATTTTTTGACGTACTCCTTCGGGTTCTTCCTCCTCAGCTGAGCGGCCGTGCTCACGTCGTACCCCTGCGGTATATATCCGTACAAGGGATCGTGCGCCGAGGTCTGGTCCGTCAGAACGTCGACCGGGAAGCGCCGCTTAGCGAGTTCGGGGATGATATCGGCGGCGTTGCCCAATAATCCGACCGACAAGGCCTCCCCGTTCGCCTTGGCCCGCGTCACGCGCGCCAGGGCCGCGTCGAGATTCTCCTCGACGACGTCGAGATATTTCGTCTTCAGCCGGAAGCGCAGCCGCGTCGGATCGACTTCGATGCCGAGGAACGCCGCTCCGTTCATCGTGGCCGCGAGCGGCTGGGCCCCGCCCATGCCGCCCAGGCCCGCCGTCACGACGGTCTTGCCGGTCAGGCTGTCGCCGAAGCGCCGGCGGCCCGCCTCGGCGAAGGTCTCGTACGTGCCCTGCAGGATGCCCTGCGTGCCGATGTAGATCCAGGAGCCGGCCGTCATCTGGCCGTACATCATGAGCCCTTTCTTGTCGAGCTCGTCGAAATGGTCCCAGTTCGCCCACTTGCCGACGAGGTTGGAGTTGGCGATGAGCACGCGCGGCGCCTGGTCGTGGGTCTTGAACACCGCGACGGGCTTGCCCGACTGGACGAGCAAGGTCTCGTCGTTCTCGAGGACCTTGAGCGACCTCACGATCGCGTCGTAGCAGGCCCAGTTCCGCGCCGCCTTGCCCCGGCCGCCGTAGACGACGAGGTCCTGCGGCCGCTCGGCGACCTCGGGATCGAGGTTGTTCATCAGCATGCGCAGGGCCGCCTCCTGCTGCCAGCCCTTGCAGGATAATTTGCTTCCGCGCGCCGCTCGAATGGTTCTCATGGAAAAGAATTCAACGAATTTGCGAGCCTGACACCAAAATCCTAGTCGAACGCGCCGGACAAAACCAGCTCTCTTGCCGTCTCCAATTTACCCGAAAGGACCTCGTCCCCGCGGGACGCTTTGACCTTCGAGCGCAGGACCGCCAGGCCCGCCTCCACCCCGCGGCCCGACTTCAGCGGGCGGTGGAATTCGACGGCCTGGGCGGCGCAGACGAGCTCGATGGCGACGACCTGCGCGGCGTTCCAGACGGTCTTCTTGAACTTGAGGGCGGACCACATGCCCATCGAGACGAAGTCCTCCTTGTTGGCGGAGGTCGGCACGGAGTCGGCGGAGGCGGGGTGGGCGAGGGTCTTGTTCTCGGAGGCAAGCGCCGCGGCGGCGTACTGGGCGATCATGTGTCCGGACTCGACCCCCGGGTCGCGGGCCAGGAAAGGCTTCAGGCGCGGAGCCGTCCCGGTCGTGACCTGGAAGGTGCGGCGCTCGGAGATGTTCGCCAACGCGGCGAGCGCTCCGGCCGCCGAGTCGAAGGCGAAGGACAGGGCCTGTCCGTGGAAGTTGCCGCCGGAGATCACGCGGCCTCCCGAAACGAGGGGATTGTCGGTGACCGAGCCGAGCTCGATCTCCACGACGCGGCGGGCTTCCGTCAGCCGGTCCAGGACGGCTCCGTGGACCTGGGGGACGCAGCGCAGGGAGTAGGAGTCCTGCACGCGCGGGTCGTCTATGGCATGAGATCTCCTGATCTCGGAGCCGGCCAAAAGCCGACGCAAAGAACGCGCGGCTGCTATTTGACCGGGGTGCGGCTTCAAGGCCTGGATGGCCTCGTCATACGGCGACGGGGTGCCGGTCAGCGCGTCCAACGACGCGGCGCAGGCGAGGTTGGCGGCGCGGTAAACGCGCTCCGCGGCCAACAGCGCCAGGCCGCCGACGGACTGCATGGCCTGGGTGCCGTTCAAGAGAGCCAGCCCCTCTTTGGCGGAAAGGACGAAAGGGGACAACCCGACGGCCCTCAACGCCTTCGCGGCCGCCATGCGGCGGCCGCGGAAGAAAACGTCGCCTTCGCCGATGACGGCGAGGGCCATATGAGCCTGAGGGGCGAGGTCGCCGCTGGCGCCGACGGAACCCCGGCTCGGGATCAACGGGATGATGTTCGCCTCCAGCATGCGGGCCAAGTGGCGGACCAGCGCCGGACGCACGCCGGAGAAGCCGCGGGACAGCTCGTTGACCCGCAGAAACAGGATCGAGCGGGATTCGATCGCGTCGAGAGGCTCGCCGACGCCGCAGGAGTGGGACAGGACGAGGTTGCGCTGGACCTGGGCGAGGCGCTCGGTGGAGATGCGCGTCGAAGCGAGCTCGCCGAAGCCGGTGTTGACGCCGTAGATCGTCCCGCCCGCCGCCATCGCGGACTCGAGCACGCGGCGGGAGGCCGCGACGCGCCTCAGGGCCGACGCCGGCAGGACCGCCTTGCGGCCGTCGACGGCGACCGAGGCGAGGCCCTCGAGGGTGAGGGCCGAGCCGAGCTTAAACGAGTTCGAGGGCAACGGCCACGGCCTCCCCGCCGCCGAGGCAGATGCCGGCGACGCCGCGCTTGCCGCCGCGGACCTTGAGCGCGTTGATCAAGGTCACGAGGATGCGCGCGCCGGAGGCGCCGAGCGGATGGCCGAGGGCGACCGCGCCGCCGTGCACGTTGATCTTCTCATGAGGCAGATTGCCGAGCTTGGCCACGGCCAAGGTGACCACCGCGAACGCCTCGTTGACCTCGAAGAGGTCGACCTGATCGACCGTCCAGCCGACCTTCTTCAGGAGCTTCTCCACGGCGCCCGCCGGGGCGGTGGTGAACCATTTCGGCTCCTGGGAGTGCGTGGCCCAGCCGACGATCCGGGCGAGCGGCTTCTTGCCGGCCGCGCCCTTGGCCGACGACAGCACGAGGGCCGCCGCGCCGTCGTTGAGCTTGGAGGCGTTGGCGGCGGTGATGGTGCCGTCCTTCTGGAAGGCGGGCCGCAATTTGCCGACCTTATCCAGCTTGGCCCGGCCCGGCTCCTCGTCGAGCTCGATGCCGTCGACGGAGACGATCTCGTTCTTGAAATACCCCTTGGCGACGGCTTCCGCCGCGCGCTCGTACGAGCGGACCGCCCAGGCGTCCTGCATCTCGCGCGTGAAGCCGTGCTCCTTGGCGCACAACTCGCCGCAGTCGCCCATGTGCGCGCCGTCGTAGGGGTTGATCAGGCCGTCGCGGAGCACCGCGTCGAGGAGCTTCGCGTCGCCGTATTTGTAGCCGGAGCGGGCCTTGTCGAGGAGGTAGGGCGCCTTGGACATGGACTCCATGCCGCCGGCCAGCGCGTAGTCGTGCTCGCCCAGCGCGATGCCCTGGGAGGCCAGCATCACGGCCTTCATGCCCGAGCCGCAGACCTTGTTGACCGTCGTAGCGCCCACGGAGACCGGGATGCCGGCCCCGATCGCGGCCATGCGCGCGGGAGCCTGGCCGATGCCGGCGGGGATCACGCAGCCGAGCACGACCTCGCCGAGCTCCTCGGGCTTCACGCCCGACTTGGCGATCGCGTCGGCGGCGGCCTTGGCGGCCAGCTGCGGCGCGGCGTGATTGGCGAACACGCCGTTGATGGAGCCGATGGCGGTGCGGGAGGCGGAGAGGACGAGAATGTCGTTCATGACGGACTCCTTACGAGTAGTAGACGAATCGGGCGGCGACGCCGCAGATCACGGAGACGGCCGCGCCCATGTAGAAGGTGAAGGCGGTCAGGTCGAAGAGGCGGCGCCGGCGCAGGAAGAACATCACCCCGAGCCAGCCCGCCGCGAGCAGCCCGGCGCCGAGCGGCGTCGGGAACAGGAAGCACAGCGCCAGCACGAGGCGCTCGGCCATCGCGAGGTGCTTCTCGTCGTCGGCGGGATAATCGGCCCCGTGGAGGTCCTTCTCGAGGAAGTAGATGAGCACCGTGCAGGCGTGGGTGACGAGCACGAACAGGCAGCCGAGCACCGGCCACTTCTCGGGGAAGAAGCCCGCCACGGGCGTCGTCGTGACGGCCAGCGGGGCCACGGAGAAGATCACCGCGTAGTGGATGACCTGGTCCCAGGCGAAGAACAAGGTGTTGTCCGGCATCCCGTACTTGAAGATGGTGTACACGCGCCACCAGTCCTCGAGGAAGTGCGTGATGAAGATGATCGCGATGCAGGTCCAGCCGTTCAGGCGGAAGAAGGCGTTCTCGATCCAGAAGTCGCCGAGGAAGGGCCAGGCGATGATCAGGTACGCGACGGGATGCATCGCGCAATGCGCGAGGAGGCCCCACATGCTCGTGCGCTTCCAGCGGTTGATGAAGTTCGTCTGGAGCGTGAAATCGCAGAGCAGGTGGCCGAACATCAGCCGCCAGAAAATGTTCATTCTATTTCGCCGTGAGGTTGAAGACCTGGTCCCAGTCGTCGGGCGGCAGGGCCGCGTAGTCCCGGGAGATGTTGAGATAAAGCTCGCCGGGGCCGTCCCCGGGCATCAGCTTCGCGAACTCCATGAAAACGGCGAGGGATTCCTCGTACTTCTTGTCGTAGAAGGCCTTCACGCCCTTGTCCCATACGGGGAGAGCCTTCGCCCAGATAGGCGTCAACTTCCCTTTTTCAGCGAGGGGCTCGTACACGGGGACCGGCGTCGCCTTGCCGACGACGCGCGCGCGGCCCAGGTAGCGGGCCTCGACGGCGGCCTTGGAGCCCTGGAAGGTCGGCTCGCTGATGATGATGCTCGAGCCGAAGAACTTGTTCGCGCCCTCGAGGCGGGAGGCGAGGTTGACCTCGTCGCCGATCACCGTGTAGGCGAGCTTGCGCTCGGTGCCGGTGAAGCCGACGTTCATCTGGCCCGTGTTGATGCCGATGCGGATCGCGGGTATCTCCGGCAGCCCGGGGTCGAGGTTCTTGTTGAGCTCGTTGATCGCCTGCTGGCAGTGCAGCGCGGAGAGCACGGCGTCCTTCGCGTGCTCCTTGTTCTCGAGCGGCGCGTTCCAGAACGCCATGATGCAGTCGCCGATGAACTTGTCGATCGTGCCGCGGCGGTCCAGCATGACCTCGCTGAGCTTGGACAGGTACTTGTTGAGGAAGGCCATCAGCGCCTCGGGCCCCATCTTCTCCGAGATCGTCGTGAAGTGCGCGATGTCGAGGAAGAGCACCGTCATCTCGCGCTTCTGCGCGCCGAGCTTCGCCTTCTCCGGGTCGTTGGCCAGCTCCTCGACGATCTCGGGCGAGACGAACTGCCCGAACTTCGCCTTGATCAGCTGCTTCTCGGCGCCCTCGGCGAGGACGCGGTGCACGGTCAGGACGAGGAAGCTCACGGCGAGCGTCAGGCCCGGCGCGACGGGGTAGATCACGGTCCCCCGGCTCATCAGATGCAGGGAGCCCCCCAGCATCGCGGCGAGCACCGCCGCGACGGCGACGGCCCCGAGGGCGGGCGACAGGGCCCGCAGGATGAAATACGGCACCCAGGCGGAGAGGAGCACGAGCAGCAGGACGTTCAGCCGGCTGGTGGCCTCGAGCGCGTCGCCGTTGAGGACGTTGTCGATGGCCGTCAGGTGGAACTCGGGCCCGGGCATGTGGGAGTTGAACGGCGCCGGGTAATGGTCGAAGTAGCCGGTCGGGATCGAGCCGACGACGACGAGCGAGTCCTTCAGCGCCGCCTGCTGCTCCTTCGACATCGTGCCCTTGACCAGGTCCATCAGGGAGATCGTGCGGAAAGGGGAGGAGTTCACGTCGCTCGGCGGGCTGTCCGGGTGCTTCGGCCATTCGAGCGGCTTGCGGAAGTTCAGGACCGGGATCGGCATCTGCTCCGCCGGGTTCTCCTTGAGGACCTGGTCCAAGCTCTTGCCGGTGAAGCTCGCCACGGCCGCCGCGGGAAGCGACGTCGACGGCTTGCCCGTCAGGATCGGGTCCTCGAACTCGGGGTTGAACAGGAGGAAGGTGCGGATGTGGCCGTCGTCCTCGAGGTGCTGGCCGATGCTGGGCGAGCCCAGGTACTGCGCGGTGGCCTTGAGCGGCTTGACGGCCATCTGCACGCGGGCCTTGTCGGCTCCCTCGGGCTTTTCCACGACGAAGAGCTGGATGACCTTGCCGTGGCGCTTGGCCGCCGCCGCGAGCTCCGCGTCGCCTTCGCGGTTCTCGAGGAACAGCACGTCGAACACGACGGTCTTCGCGCCGAAGTCCTTCAACTTCTCGAGGGCCTTCGCGTAGACCTTGCGCGGCAGGGGGAAGCCGAGCTCGTGGACCGTGTCGTCGTCGACGGCCAGGAGGATGAGCCGGGGATCGCCGGCCTTGATGCTCCCCTCGCGCAAAGTGAAGGCGTGATCGTGCCACACCCGCTCGATGGAGGCGAACATGCCGTTGCTGGGGATGCCGACGAGATAGGGGAGGTAGGCGACCGCCGCGAGGACGCAGAACACCGCGCTGAAGCGTTTCGGGAAAGTTTTTCCGAGCAGATTCATCGATTCACCTTTTTCGCGGGGGTTTTGGCGGGAGTCTTCACGGGAGCCTTGAGGGGCGTCTTGACCGGGGCCTTCTTGGCCGGCGCCGCGGGCGCCTTCGCCGGCGCTTTGGCAGGAGCCTTCGCCGGCTCCTTGTCCGGCAGGCCGAGCCGGGCGCGGAGCTGCGCCCGCGCGTAATCCATCATGCCCGAGGTGTTGACGTCCTTCTCGGAGGCACGGGCGGAGTCGAGCGCGGCGAGGCCTTTCGCGTCGCCGACGAGGCCGACCGTCGCGGCCGCCTGCTGGCGGGTCGTCGCGTCCGGGCTCTTCAAGGCGGCGTAGGCGACGGGGAGGCCCGACGGGTCCCCGGCGCGGGCCAGGGAGGTCGCGGCCTGCACGCGCACCCCCGCGTCGGGGTCCTTGAGGGCCGCCGTCAGGGCCGGTCCGGCGCTCGGATCGGCGATGAGGCCGAGAGACTTGGCGGCCTCGGCGCGGACCCCGGCGTCGGCGTCGGACAGGGCGCTGGACAGGGCCGGCACGCTCTCCTTCGAGGCGATCTCGCCCAGGGCGGCGGCCGCGACCTTGCGGGCGGCGGCGTCGGGATCGGACAGGACGCTCGCCAGGGCGCCGACCGCGCCCCCGGCGCGGAGCTTCCCGAGCGCGCGCATCGCCGCGTGGCGCACCGGCGCGGCGGCGTCCTTCAAGGCCCCGATCAGGACGCCGGCGGCCGCGCCGTCGCCGATGTAGACGAACGCGGTAGCCGCGGCCTGGCGCACGCGGGGATCGGAGTCGCCGGACAGCACCGTCGAGAGCCGGGGGACCGAGGCGCGCGAGCGCTGGAGGCCGAGGGCGTCGCAGGCGGCCGCGCGCACGAAGGGATGCGCGTCGCCGAGAAGGGCCTCGAGGGCGGGCACGGCCGCGGGATTGCGCGAGAGGCCGAGGGTCTCCGCCGCCTGCCGCCTGGCCATCGGGTCGGAGGCCTTGGACGCCTCGATCGCCGCCTTGAGGGGGTCGGGGGCCTGGGCGCGCGAGACAGGCGCTACTAAGAGGAAGGCGGCCGCGAAAAGCGGGCGGAATCTCACGCAGGGATAATAGCGAGTCGCCCCCCCCGCCTTCAAGCGGAATCCACGATCAGTGGATGACGCCGATCTTGCGGATGACCGTGGCCGACCCGCCGGGGGCCTTGACCTTGATGCGGGCGACGTAGCCGCCCTTCGAGACGGCCACGCCGGCGTCGTTGCGGCCGTTCCACGGGACGAAGTTCTGGCCGAGCTTGCCGCCCTCGGCGCCCGGAGGGCAGCTGATGGTCTTGACCAGGTAGCCCAGGGCGTCGTAGATGGAGATCGTCACGTCCGAGTCGCCGTTGAGGATGTAGGTGATCTTCGTCAGGCCCAGGTCGCCGCCCTTGCGCGAGTCGAACGGGTTCGGGAAGTTGCTCACGCCGGTGACGATCTCGGAGGTGATGCCCGTGCCGGCGCTCGCCGCCAGCGGCGACCAGGTCGAGGCGACGCCGGCGCCGCTGATGGCGCGCACGCGATAGCTGAAGAACTGGCCGGGCTTGCGCGGGCCTTCGCCCGCGAAGCTCGGGTCGCCCACGTTGTAGGTGGTCAGGCGCGACGGGATGACGTTGACCGTGCGCCAGATCACCGTCTCGGACAGGCTCTTCGGGTCGCCGCCGCGCTCCTGGACCTCGTAGGCCGCGACGCCCGACACGAACTGCTGAGAGGCGGTCCACTTGACCGCGTAGGTCGGCTTGCCCTGCTCGAGCGGGACGGCCGAGCCGGGCGTGGTCGGGGCCGAGGGGTCCACGCGGTACATCCACATCGGCTGAGGCGGCGACACCGAGCCCGTCGCGGAGACGAACTGGGCGAAGAGGATGGCGCCCGCGTCCGACACGAGCTCTCCGCTGGTGTGGACGATCGGCGCCGAGCCGCGCAGGCCGCGGCCGTTGAACGGCGCCGGGTCGCCGTCCTGATAGAGGACCTCGAAGGTGTTGGAGGTCGGCCCGCGCTTGACGCGCATGATCTCCGAGCCGATGTACACCAGGCCCGAGCCGTCGGTCTTGCCCAGGAGGCCGGTGTTGCTGACGACGGTGAAGAAAGTCGTCTCCTGGGTCAAGGTCTGGGTCAGGCGCGTCACGTTCGGGATCTCCAGCACGAGGTTCGTCAGCGTGGCGCCGGTGATCGGCTCGCTGCCCGCCATCACCCCGTACGAGGCGACGGAGAGCCCGGCGACGTTGACGGCCGTCACCGAGGACCACTTGTGGGTGATGCCGATCGGGTCGTCGTAGTAGGACCCGACGGCGACCTGGTAATAGCCCGACGTGCCCGTGACGGGCAGGTTGAAGGAGAGCGAGCCGGCGCTCTTGGCCCACGCCGAGGGCGACAGGCCCTGGCCGGGGTCGGGCGCCGTCTTCGCCAGGTTGCCCTGGTCGGCGACGTCGAGGCCGATGCGGAAAGACGGCTTGTTCGAGCCGGCCGAGAAGATCACGAGGTCGACGATGCCGTCCTTGTTGATGTCGACGTCCAGGATGCCCGTGCCGGTGAGGTCGGTCGTGGGGTTGCCGTCGCCGAGCAGGGAGACCTGGGTCGGGCGGGAGCTCTCGCCGACCTTGAAGTTGTCGGGCGAGCCGTCGCCGTTGACGTCGATGAGCGGCGGGGAGCCGGCGCAGTTCGCCGGCCACGGGAGGCCGTTCTGGCAGATCCATTTCGTCTGGTTGGGCAGGGGGTTGGCGTTGCTGTCGTAGCAGATGTTGTTGCGCGGGTTGACCGGGTCCTTGCCGTTGTTGCAGTTCGCCGGGTCGACGAGCGCGTAGGCGGGGTAGCCGACGGCCTGGCCCGGGACGCCCGTGCCGGCGCGCGTCATGATGATCGGGGGCACGGCGGAGCTGACCGAGACGCCCGGGACCGTCAGCATGGCGACCAGGAACTCCTTCGACGAGAGCGGCGGGCGGCGGACCGGGTCGGGGGCCGCCGTCAGCGGCGCCCCGCCCGGGTCGATCAGGTCCGTGAAGTCCGCGAGCTGGAAGCCGGCGGTCTGGTTCAGGGTCGTGCCGCCGGTGCGGTCGGTGAAGCCCACGTCGGCGCTGAAGAACATGACCGCGGTCTTCGTCGTCACGCGCAGGTACGGGATCGAGTTGACGGTCAGCGGGACGAGGGCGACGCCGTTGGAGAACGCGCCGGCGGTCGACACCGCGAGGTCCCCCATCAGGGCGTCGGTCGCCGGGGTGAAGACCTTGTCGCCGTTGTCGAGCCAGATCTTGATGCGGGACACGGTGCCGTCGCCGGTCAGCGCCGTCGTCGAGGTCAGGATCGTCCCGGTCTGCTTGATGCGGACCGCGGCGATGTTGACGAAGTCCGAGCTCGTCTGCAGGTTGACCTGCATGATCGGCACGTTGGCGTCGCCCTGGCCGGCGCCGGCGGGCGCGAGCGAGAAGCCGTCGACGGCCAAGGTGATCGGGCTGATCGGAACGTTGCCGCCGACGTACGGATACGAGGTCGAGCCCGTGCCGAGCGGATTCGTGCGCGTGATCCCGGTGAGCATGAGCACGTCCGCGTTGTCGCCGCGGGGCAGGCCGATCCACGAGGGGTCGCGGATCGTCACGTTGACCAGGTCGTTCTGGATGGCCGAGTCGCCGATGTCGTACGCCACGAAGAAGGCCTGCGCGGTCGGGCCGACGAGTTGGTCAGCGTTGAAGGTGACGAGGGTCTGCACGTTCGCGTCGGCGTTCTGGTCGAAGACGTCGACCTTCTTCACCGCCGTCCCGACCGACAAGGTCAGCCGGGGCGTCGGACCCAGGCCGAGGTTGTCGCCGCGCGAGGTCACGTTCACGCAGGGCTTGCCCGTGACGTTGTCGATGCCGGGAGTGAACGCGCCCTGGCAGCCGGGGCCGGAGTACGTCATCAGCTCGGCGCTGTTGACCCAGAGCCGGCCGCCGGTCATCACGTTGGAGTTGTCCAGCGGGAAGCCCTTCGTCGAGGCCACGACCAGGTCGAACGGCGGGCTGGTCGTGCTCGACACCGCGACCGCCAAGGTCGTGTTGGCCTCGGAGATGTTGACGTCGTTGAGGTCCAGCGTGTCGTCCTGGTTGATGTCCTTGAAGATGCGGACGAACTTGACGTCGGTGTTGCGGCCGAGGGGCTTGGCCGGATCCTGGGAGCCGCCGCCGCGCTCGAGGCGCAGGGCGCGCCAGGGCGCCAGCGCGATGTCGGTCGTCATGCTGAAGCGCAGCAGCGACACGTTGGTCTGGGCCTGGGTGACGCCGCGGATGCCCGCCGCGATGTCGCTGACGCCCATGACGACCCGTGAGACGACCTTGGTGACCTGGAGCAGCGGGTTCGAGGTGAAGCTCGTCTGCGGGAGGAGCACCGTGTTGGGCACCTGGACCGTGACGAAGGTCGGGTCGAGCATCGCGACGCCGAGGCCGTTGCCCTCGGCGGCGAACTGCGAGATGTCGTAGGTCAGGAAGTAGTCGGCCGGCGTCGTGCTGACGACGATCGGCTGCTTCAAGGTGATGTTGACCGTGCCCGAGCTGAACGTCTCGTTGCCGAACGAGAGGAGGTACGGGCGGTCGCCGAGGGCGGTCACGGTCGAGTCGGCGGGATCGAAGACGGTGTTGGCGTTCGCGTCGGACCAGATCTTGAGGATGGTGACGTCGCTGTCGAGCGAGCCGGCCGTTCCGGTCCGCGTGAAGCGGAGCTTCTGGACGAGCGCGGTGTTCCGGTCGGTCTTCATGTTCAGGCGCAGCATCGCGACGTTCTTGTCGTTCTGCTTCGCCGTGTTGCCCGAGATCTGGTCGAAGGTCACGGTGACCTGGTTGACGGTCGGGCCGATGACGAAGGTCGGGCTGGCGATCGGGGCCGTGCCGACGAACACCGTGGAGTGGTTGGCAAGCACGGGGGTCAGCTTGAAGCGCGCCGGATCCGTCACCGAGACGCCCACGACCTCGTTGGGAGGCGTCAAGGTCGGGTGCGAGAACTTCGCCGCGGGCGAGACGTCGAACGCGACGTAGAGCGTCGTCGGCGTGGACGTGACGATCATGTAGCCCGGGTTGCCGATGTTCGGGTCGCTGATCGGCACCGTCGCGCGCCCGGAGGTGTCGGGCGGCGTGCCGAAGCGCGCCTCGCCGAGCGGGATGTCGCCGGCGTTGATGCCGGTGGCGGGATTACGCTTGTAGATCCCGTCGATGGACTTGTAGACGCGGATGGCGTTCAGGTCGGGGTCGTCGCCGTTGAGGCTGGTCGGCAAAGTACGGTTGAAGCGGATCTCCGACATCTGGACCTGGAAGGCCCCGGTCCACACGTCCAGGCGCATGGCCGCGACGTTGTTGTCGCCCTGGTTGACCGTCGGGGACACGACCGCCCCGGTCGAGTGCGCCGCCGGCGGGCTGTTCAGTGCGCCGCGCTCGACGTTCAGGATCGCGGGAACGGCCGCGTTGAAGGCGGTGTAGCCGACGATCTCGCCGTCGACCAGCGCGTACGCCGTGGCGCCCGGCAGCGGCGACGGCAGGCCCATGGTCGAGGTCAGGATCCACGACGACTCGACCGTGCCGGCGGGCAGTGCCAGGACGGGGCTCGTCAGCAGCGGCGCCGGGAAGGTGCCGCTCGAGGTGCTGAAGTACGGCGTCGCCTTGACGTACATCGTCTGCGGCGCCGCGACGATGTCGCGCGTCATCGAGTAGAACGGCAGCGGAGAGGCCGGGTCGTAGCGGTTGGGCAGCGCCAGGGCGTTCTGGAACACGTTGTCGTTGACCGGGTCGTTGGTCGGCAGCGAGCTGGGAAGGATGCCGACGCCCAGCGAGCGGGGCTTCTGGGTCAGGGGGTCCGTGGGCAGCGCCGTCTCCGAGATCTTGTAGACCACGAAGTAGCGCTGCGGCTGGGAGGCCAGCGCGGCGGTGACGATCTTGCGCGCCGGATTGAGGTTGATCTGGGAGATCAGCGGCAGGCCCTGGTAGTTGCCGAAGGTGCCGGAGCCGACGAGGATGTCGCCGCTGGGCGGGTTGAACAGGCCGTCGTTGTTGGCGTCGTACCAGAGCTGGGTCTCATCGACGTCGCCGGCGACCGCGCCGCCCGACGTCGCGGTCCCGGTCGCGTAGACGAGCAGCCAGCGCCACGGGGCGTCGGCGACGTCCGTCTGCACGAGGATCGAAGCGACCGCGACCGAGCTCTTCTGCTGCGCGTACGGGCCGATCAGCCCGTCGACCGCGTTCGACGAGGTCACTCGCACGAAGTCGGCATACTCGGATATCCTGGGAACGAAAGACGCGGAGCGCCCGCCGGCGCTCGGCAGGGCCACGTTCAGCGTCGAGATGGTCTTCGGATCGCGGATCTGGATGTAGGTCGTGTTCGGGATCGCCAGGCCGATGTTCGCCTGAGTCGACACCGTCGCCAGCGGGTTCAGGTCGTAGGTCACGAAGTAGTCGAGCTTCACGGTCTCGATCACCTGGCCGCCGCCGCCGACCAGCGCCTGGATCGGGATGCGCGCCGGGCCCGACAGGATGGTGCCCGTCGAGTACGCCTGGGGAGTCGTGCCTTCCTGGCCGCGCAGGCAGTTCGTGTAGATGCCGTTCGTCTGGTCCAGGCCGCGGCAGAGGACGACCTCCTTGAGCAGCTCGTCGGTCTGGGCGTCGTTGAGCACGAGGCGGCTGACCTGGTCGTTCGGGAACGGGTTGTCCGCCGGGAACATCAGGCCGATGTTGCTCACGTAGATCGACGTGTCGGCGGGCGCGACCGCCGTGGAGATGATCGCGGTCGGGAAGACGTGAAGGGTCGAGTTCTGCGGGCTGACCTGGGTGTCGGTCGAGGTCGACAGCAGGCCGTCGCCGTCGCGGTCGAGCCAGACGCGGATGTTGGCCACGTCCGCGGCCTTGTTCGTCGAGATGTTGCCGTTGTTGACCACCGAGGGCAGCCAGCGGTCGAGCTTGAGGCCCGTCCACTCCGCCGCGCCCGAGTTGACGCGCAAAGTCATCTTGGCGACGGGCTGGTTCTTGTCGTTCTGGCTGACCGTCGAGGGGAGGGCGTCGGTCTGGGTGCTGCCGACGACGCCCTGGCGGTTCCAGTCGGTCAGCACGACCTGGTCCGGCGTCGCGACGACGGGGACGTCCGTCGAGGTGAACTGGGCGAAGCTCGTGTTGATCACGCCGTTGCCCGCCAGCGGGACGATCTGGGAGTTCGTGACCTTGGCGCCGTGCCTCTGTCCCGGGGCGGCCGAGGGAGAGATGTCGAACGCCACGAAGTAGGTCCTCGTCGAGGTCAGGATCGTCCCGTTCAAGCCGGTGGGATCGTTGAGGACCAGGGAGACCTGCCCGGTCTCGCCGGACGGGAAGGTCGCCTCGGCCACCTGCTTGTCGATCGAGAAGTTGAACTCGCCGTCGCCCGGCGTCGAGAGCTGGTTGGGCGGGGTGTCGAGGTACAGGCGGACCTTGCTGATGTGCTGGTCGAGGCCTCCGCCCTGGTGCGACAGCGTGATCTTGGAGAGCACGCCGGCGAACGCGTCGGTCCACATGTCGAGCTGCATGACGCCGACGTTGGGCTCTCCCTGGTTGACGTAGCTGTGGCTCGAGGCCTGAGTGTCGCCCGGCGCCTGCCACCAGGCGTTGATGTCGGAGGCCGCGACGTTGATGCGCGCCGGCTGGCGCTCGACCGAGGAGGTCGCCGTCTGGATGGCGAAATTGTCGGCCGCGATGCGGACCTGGAGGCCCGTCGCCAAGGTGACCTTGGACGGATCCTCGAGCCGGAGGCCGAAGCTCCTCGGCAGCTCGTTGGACGCGTAGCCCGACGTCGCGATGCGCACGGTCAGGAAGAAGTTCCGGTTCGTGTTGTTGATCACCGTATTGACGGGGTCGGCCACCTCGAGGGCGGTCTGGCCGAAAGCGGCGCTGCCGAAGAACCACTCGCCCGTGACCAGGGCGTCGTAGGCCGCGGTCGCGAGCAGCACGTCTCCGGCGGGCGGGGCGTCGAAGCGGCCGTTGGTGTTGGCGTCGTACCACAGGCCGAGCTCGGTGATCTTCAAGGGATCGAAGTTCCCCGCCGGGTGCTTCTGCACCCGCAGCGCGCTGAGGCTCGACGACAGCCCGGACGACTGCGTCGCGGCGACCTGCATCGACAGGCGCAGCATCGCGATCGGGTCCGGGGAGTCGACCGGGTCGTTGCCGTCTCCCTGGTTCAGGACCTTCTTGGTCACGCCCGCCGCGATCTTGTCCGCCGGGATCGGGCCGGCGGGGGGCGGGTTCGACTCGGGAGCGATGTCCTTGGGCGTCACGACGATGCCGACGAGCTCGACGTCGCCGTCGGAGCGCAGCGCGACGTTCGTGGGCAGGCCCGAGCGCGCGCTGTCCTCGGTGAAGCCGTACAGCGCGGGGTTGTAGTAGTCGCTCGTGCGGACCTTGAGCACCTCTTGGACGTTGTCGATGACGGTGAGGTTGGAGAAGACGCCCGCCTCGGCGGGGGTGAAGACGTGGTAGGTCGAGATCGCGATCGAGTCGCGCAAGGTGACCGTGTCCGTCGAGCCAGAGCTGCTGAAGGTGATGACACCGGTGTAGTAATTGCCGTTCTGCGCGTCGCCGGCCGCGATGTTGCCGAACTGGTCGCGGACCTTGACGGCGATCGTGCCGGAGTTCGTGACCGGCAGGGGAGCCGCGGGGGTGTACGGATGGTGAAGAGTCATGTAGTACGCCGGTCCCGGCGTGATCGTGTGGACCTGGCTGATCGGCGCGAACACGTCGTTGCCGCCGAGCTTGGCCTGGGCCTGGACGGTCGTGCCGCCGGTGATCGTGTCCCAGAGGTACATCGGCGCCAGCGAGAGGGACGCGCCGCCGGGGATCGACACGTCCAGCGCGAGGGAGTTGAGGTTGCGCCAGCCGACCGGCGCCGACGTGACGATGACCGCGGTCGGGTCCACGCCGCCGTAAGGCGTGAGGTCCGGGCTCGTGTAATGGATCGTGAAGGTCGCCGTCGAGGTCGTGACGTTGCCGAACATGTCGCGAAGCTCGGCGGCGATGACCGTGTTCGTCGGCACGCCGAGTTGGTACTCGACGGTCGTGCCGGCGATCAGGCGGCGCGGCGGGTTGTACCAGCCGATCTGCGCGGGCTGGCCGGGGAGGACCGTGTAGCTGGCGCGGCCGATGTTCCAGGTGTCGTAGGTGATGCCGGCGGCCGTGATCTCGTGCGTCGAGCCGGTGGTCAGCAAGGTATCGATCAGGTAGAAGCTCGTGGCCGACTGGTTGACGAGGATGTAGGCCACCGCCGAGGTGCTGATGAAATTGCCGGGCGTCGGGGTCGAGAAGGCGATCTGGCCCGCGGAGTCGGACTCCAGGCGGACCTGGACGTAGCCCAAGCCCAGGTCCTGTCCGGGGCGCACCGCCGAGGGGTTGCCGTAGTAGTCGCGCGCCTCGACGATGAAGACCTGAGAGGTCGCGCCCGCCTGCAGGGCCTGGCCGGCGCCGGTCGAAACGGCGAGGCCGTCGATGGCGTCGGACAACACGGACACCGCCTGGGCCGAGCCGACCAGGCCGGGGACGGCGAGCGCGAGGGTCGGCGAGCCCGGCGACGGGTAGACGTTCGACGCCGTCGTGTCCAGGTAATAGAAGGTGGCCTGGTAGGCCCCGATGGGTATGTCGACGGTGGTCGTCGACGCGGCGAAGGACGGCGCGGAGACGCGCGAGCCCGCGAACGAGTCGCTCGAACGGGAGAAGGCCATGTAGTCGTTGACGTAGGACGGCCGGCGCGACGTCGTCGACAGGGTCACGACCAGGGGCGCGGTGGTGACCGCCGGGTTGGCGAAAAGGTCCTGCAGCTGCGGGCGGAATACGCCCGGGTTGTTCGAGAAGTCGACGACCTTGCCGGCGACCAAGGTCTGCACGGGGTTGCCGAAGGCGACCGTCTTGATCACGTCGGGGTCCGCCCGCAGCGAGTGGGTCGCCTTCACGGCGGTGCCGACCTTCATCTGGATCGACCACCGGCCGGGGCGGCCGCCCTCCGCCGTGTTCGACGACGGAGCCACGCCCGAGTACGAGCTCATGCGGTCGTGATAGCGGAACGTCGTCTCGGCGCCGGTGAAGCCGGGGTCGATCGAGAAGCCGGTGATGAACTGCGTGTTCCCCGCGTCGCGGAAGCCGTAGTCGCCGATGTTGCCGAACAGCCCCAGGTTGTAGCCGCGCGCGGTGTGCACCGCGGTCTCGGCGACCGCCAGAGAGATCGGGGTCGTGCCGAAGCGCGTGACGTTGCCGAAGTCGTCGAGGCGCTGGATCACGTAGATGCCGCCGGCGCCCGCGACCTCGTTGATGCCGACCGTCACCGCGGTCGGCGTGGTGACGAAGACGATCTGGCTGGCGGGTCCGCCCACGGTCACGATCGCGCCCGAGATGTCCTTCTGGGCGGCGATGAAACCGGCCAGGTTGGAGGGCGCGGTCATGGTGCCGATCCAGATGCGCGCCGAGTCGCCCGCGTTCGAGGAGACGAAGTAGCGGATCGACGTGCTGATGCCGACCTGGCCGAGGGCGTCGCTGATGACCGTCGTCGAGTAGCCGACGTCCACTCCGCCGATGGAGAGGCGGCCCGACGCGCCGACGGTCGAGACGACCTCGACGTACACGGTCTGGGTCGAGGTGATCGGGTTGTCGAAGGCGTCCGTGAGCTGGCCGGTGATCGCCAGCGAGCCCGGCGCGCTCGGCACCAAGGTCCCGGCGTCCTGCTCCACGTCGGCCGTGGGCGTGACCTTGATCGAGTCGGGAGCCGCCGGCGCGACGGTGATCAGGGGCCGCACCGAGTCCCCGCCCATCTCGCTGGTCAGCGCCGCGTTCAGCGTCTCATGGGCCTCGACCCAGCGCACGCCGGCCTTCTTCAGAGAGAGGAAGCCGGGGAGGGACTTCGAGCCCTGATCGGTCGTCGAGGAGAACAGCACGCTCGACGGAGCGAAGGTCGGGTCCTGGTTGCCGCCGAACAACTCGGCCTTGAAGGTGACGTTGGAGCGGTAGGCGTTCGGGCCGGTCGACAGGACGTTGTCGTACTGGTCGTGGGCGGTCAGCACGCCGCTGAAGGTCACGCCCGCGACGGCGTTCGCCGGCAGGCCAGACCAGACGAGATGGTTGATCGGACCGGGCTGGACCGCGAAGGCCGCCGAGGCGGCGGTGGAGAAGGTCACGGCCGAGGCCGACGTCGTCGTCGCGATGACGGTATAGGCCGTCGCCGCCCGCAGCGGCGAGAAGTTGAACTGGCGGTTGCCCAGGATCAGCGCGGCCGCCGCCGGGACGCCCGCGACGGGGTCCGAGGGGTAGGACAGGCGCACCGTCGGCATCACGGCCGGCGGGTTGGTGTCCTGGGACGGGCCGACGGCGATGTCGCTGACCGGGTTGTAGAACTGGTCGACGAGCCAGACGTCGGCGGTCATGGCCGGCGAGGCGACGATGTACTGGTTCGGCGTGCCGTCCTTGCCGGCCGCGCCCTCGGCCGGGAGCAACGTGCGGCAGACGACGCCGGGTTGAGTGTCGCACTTGCCGGGCTTCTGCGTCTCGCCGGGCAAGGTCACCTGCAGGCCGACCGCCGTCGACGCGAAGACTCGGAAGGGGATGGACGCCGCCGCGGGCGACTGCGCGAGACAGACGTTGGAGGGGCCGTTGGCGGTGCAGACGCGGTCCGGCGCGGTGTCCTGCGGCGCGACCAGGACCGTCGCGCCCGCGGTCTTGGTCACGAAATTCAGGGCGACCGGCAAGGTGCCGCCGATCAAAGCCGAGGTGGACGGGTCGATGTCGTACTGGTCGTTGGTATTAAGGTAGACGAGCGGCCGCGCGCCGGCGGGCGAGAGGTTCATGTAGCGGTCGACGAGGTTGACCGTGCCGGCCAGCGGCGTCCCCGCCGTCGGCGTCGAGATCACGCCCGCGGCGCCGCCGTTGGGATAGTCGCCCGAGCCGGGGACCGCGGTCTGGCCGGCGAGGAGCAGTTGAAGGCCCATGGGCGCGGCCGGGAGCACGGTGAAGGTCGAGGACTGAGGATCGCTCGACAGGCCCGAGGCGCCGAAGTCCGAGGCGGAGAGGTAATGGCCCGTCGCCGCGCGACGCAGACTCACCGTCATCGGCGCCGTGTAGCCCGCGCCGACGTTGATGGCCGCGGTCGATACCGAGGGCGCGTACGGGTCGGTGGGGGCCGAGATCAGCACGTCCGCCGGGCGGCCGGGGACGAGGTTGAAGAAGCTGTCCACCACGCCGACCTGGACGTCGAAGCCCGTGCCCGCCGTCTGCGCGACCGGCGTCCCCCCCTTGCCCGTCGGAGAGCCCTGGCTGAACGTCTCGCCGGGCAGGACCGCCACCAGTCGCGACGGCGTGCCGGCGAGGACCGTGATCGCCGTCGAGCTGTCCTTGGACACGGTGGGCAAGGACAGGTCGTCGACCATCTCGGCGCGCAGGATGGTCGAGCCCGCGCGCTTGAGCGTGACCGAGTAGGTGCCCGAGGTCGTGACCACCTGGGTCGTCGGGACGATCACCGCGAACGGGTCGTCGGCGACGAGGCGGATCTGCTGGGTGACGCCGGGCGTCAGGTTCCAGAAGGCGTCGGCCAGGTCGACCGTCGCGTTGAAGGCGAAGCCCGCCTGCGCCGTGTGGATCGGGCCCGAGCGGCCGTTCGTCGTGGAGCCGGGCACGCGCGACTCGGCGGGCGTCAGCACGCGCAGGCGCGTCGGGTTGTTGGCGAGCAGGTCGAAGCCGCCGGAGACGCCGTTGACGGGCAGGGGGTCGGTGCCGCCGCCGCCGTCCGTCGCGGTGAGCACGCGCGTGCCGGCCGTGCGCAGCAGGATGCTCGGCACGCTCGCCGCGCCCGAGTTCATCGCGAAGCTGCCGACCGCCGAGGCGAACGGGTCGTCGGCGGTGACCACGATGGTCGGCTTGGTGACCGTGCTGACGACGTTGTAGCGGGAGTCCGTCGCGTACACGGTCGCCGGGAAGAACACGCCGGCCGTGGACTGCGTCGGCACGCCCGTCACGCCGAAGGGCGCGACGGTCTTGCCCGGGACCAAGGTCTGCCCGTTGAGAGCGACGATCATGCGGTCGGGCGTGCCGGGGACGACCGTGATCGTGGACACGCTCTGGCCGGTCAGCGGAGGGAGCACGTCGTTGTCCACGCCGGAGACGACGAGGTTGCCGGTCGCCGCGCTGGGCAGGAAGCCGGCGAAGATGGTCTGGCCGAGGGCCAGCGACTGCGGCGCGGGGACCACCGCGTACGGATCGTTGGAGGAGAGGCGGACCGAGCGCCCGTCATTGGCGCGGTTGTTGTAGAGGTCGACCGCGCGCAAGGTCACGTTATACGAATTGCCCGCGATGAGGCCCGAGGCGCCGCCGGTCTTGCCGGTCACCGTGCCTTCGGCGTAGGTCTCGCCCGGCATCTGGACGAGCAGCGACTGCGGGACGTTCGCGTCCACGGTGATGCCCGTGACCGTGTCGGTGCTGTAGTAGGTGCCCGTGAGGTTCGTGTCGATGACGCGCAGCTGGAACCCCGCGCTGCGCGTGACCGGGATGAAGGAGAAGGTCGTGGTGCCCGCGTTCAGCGTGCGCTGGTACGGGTTCGGCGACAGGCCGCGCCCCTGGATGTTCGGATCATTCAGGAAGTCGAGCTGGGACAGGGGCATCGTGACGCTCGCGGTCTGCGTCATGAACGGCGTGGTGGCCCGCACCACGTTGTAGTAGTTGTCGACGAGGTTGATCGTGATCGTCGTCGTCACGCCCGCCGTCAGGAGGGCCGGCGAGGAGGTCAGGCGCCCGCCCGTCGTCGGGTTCGCGGTGTAGGGAGGCTTGCCGGGACCGGCGGATTGGCCCTCGACGAGCATCTGCAGCTTCGTCGGCGGCGCCCACCAGACCTTGAGGGGCGAGGGCGTGTAGTACACGGAGGTCGCGCCCGGCAGGGAGGCGGACTGGACGGTGAAGCTCTGCGTCCCGGCGACGACCGGGGTGAAGACGAAGGTGGTGGCGCCGGACTGCAAGGCCTGGCTGAGCGAGCCCGTGAACGAGTCGGTCCAGAGGCGCGCCGTCACCGGAATGGCGATCGTCGCGTCGCCGTTGTAGAAGGGGTCCACCGCGTACACGCGCAGGGCGATGGTCGAGCCGGCCTGGACCTCGTCCGCCGCGCCGTAGGACTTGCCGAACGGCGCCTCGGAGAACTTGCCCTGCACCCGGGTCTCGTTGGGCAGCAGCGCCAGCAGGCGGTCCGCCGCCCCGCCCACGACCACGACCGGCGTCGCCGGGTTGGCCGCGTTGGGGGTCACGCCCGAGCCCGTGGACGTGACCACGTGGCCGACGACGTCCGCCGTCACGAACACGCGGCTGAAGCTGACCGAGCCGGGCACGACGAGGTACTGGTCGGCGCTCACCGCGGCGTTGTTCACGTCGCCGTCCGTCACGTAGACGATGGTCGTCGAGTCGGAGTCCAGGTTGTAGAAGTCGTCCGTGATCTGGGCGCAGTAGGTCACGGTCTGGCCGGCCGTGCGCGTGCGCGGCGCGCCGGAGCGGCCCTCGGAGCCGGCGGTGACCACGCCGGGCGCCGGCTGCTGGCCCAGCGGGTCGCAGTCCGCGATCAGCTGGACGCGCGTGCCGACCTTGCGCAGGGCGGTCAGGTTCGCGACGCCGAACAAAGCCGAGTTGTCGGTCTGCTCGGCGCGGAACAGGCGCGGGCCGGCCTTGCGCATGCGGATGGTGAAGCTGTGCGTGCCGTTGTCGCCGCCGGTGCCGGTCGTGAAGGTGTAGTTCGCCGGCAGGCCGTGCAGGTCGTCCTGCGGGTCGGCCGTGTCCGGCGTCTCCGGCCCGGCCGCGCCGTCGAGCAGGAACTTGACCGTGCCGCTGTAGCTCGACGCGACGCCGCCCGTGCCGTTGGGACCGTCGCGCGCGGTCAAGGTGACCGTGACGTCGTTGCCCACCGTGCTCGGGTTCGAGGAGACGACGACCGAGAAGCTCTGGGCGACGCCCGAGATGAAGAACCGGGGGCCGCTCTGGACCACGCTCTGCACGTTGCCGGCGTTGTCCTTCGCGCGTATCCAGGCGACGTAGGGGTCGCCGCGGACCCAGCAGGGATCGGTCGGCATCGGCCGCGGGCAGGTGAGGCCGTCGTACTGCCAGTTGCCGAACGCGTCGGTGAAGGTCGCCGGGACGTAGAGCGGGCCGCCCGCGCTCGCCACCCAGGTCGAGCCGTTCCAGAAGAAGCCGGTGCCGTCATAGCCGCCGAAGGCCACGGGCCCGCCGCCGATCAGCGGCGCCGTGTCGCGGAACACGACGATGTCCACGGCGCCCTGGTGCCAGCCGAGGGAGGGCACCACGCCCGCGCCGCCGCCGGAGATGCCGGAGGTGAAGTTCGGGTCGCTGGCGCCGCCGATGAGGATCTTCGTGTCCTCGTACGTCGTCAGGTTCGCGGGGTTGGTGACGTTCGAGTCCGGGGCGTCGAGGTCGAACAGGAAGCGCGAGGAGCCGATCGTGGACTGGACGTTGCCGACGTTGTCGGTGGCCGACGACTTCACGATATAGTGGTGCTGCGTCGTGAAGGACAGCGAGCCGTTCGTGAAGGTCCAGGACGAAGCGAACAGGTTGGCCGGCAGGATCGGCAGCCACACCTCGGGGACCGAGGTGAAGGTCGTGCCGTTGAAGTACCGCGTCGTGTCTTGGTCGAGGATCGAGAGCGCGACGGAGGCGACCGTGCCCACGTCGTCGGTCGAGCTGCCGGACAAGGTGACCAGCGAGCGGTAGGCCGAGTTGTTGATCGGAGCGACGGGCGCCGAGACGGGCGGCACGTTGTCGAAGCGGAAGGTCCGGGTCGAGTAGACGACCTGGTTGTTGCCCGCCGCGTCGAGGGCCGCGGTGATGATGTTGAAGAGCTTGCCGTTGCCGCCGTCGTGCGTGCCCTCCTTCCAGGCGTAGTTCAGGGTTCCGGGGTTGTTGAAGTCCGGGTTCTGCGTGGAGTTGTACGCCCACGGGTTGATGGTGGCCGCGGGGCCGGCCGAGCCGCCGATGGAGGCGAAGCCGGGGTCGCCCGGCGCCCAGTGCGGCACCGCCGGGCTCCAGTAATAGGTCGTGGGTCCCGTGACGTACCACATCTTGATGCCGACGTCGGTGATCGGCGAGGTATTGTCCGTCGAGGTGCCGCCGATGACCGCCATCGTCGAGTAGGTCACGCCGTCGTTGGGCGGGTACAGGACGTAGGAGCCGGGCCGCGTCGCGTCGAAGCTGAAGGTCGAGGAGGCCGTGGTGTAGTTGCCGGCGGCGTCGAGCGCCTGGGTCTCGACGCGCAGGCCGCTGTCGCGGTCGGGCCAGGTCACGGCCGAGGAGTCGTAGCGCCAGGTGAAGATCCCCGACGCCGGGGTCGAGTCGATGGCCGTGTTCCACAGGTCCGGGAAGCCGGGGAAGGCCGAGGTCACCCAGCCGGTGCCGTTCACCCAGTACTGGTTGAGCGGGATATCGTAGATGCGCACGCGGGGGAAGGTCACGTTGAACGCTCCCGGCGCCTGGTCCTCGGCCGTGCCGCTGATCGTCGGCAAGGTCTTGTAGCGCGAGCCGTTCAGCGGCAGGATGTTGGCCACCGCCGGCGAGGACACGTCGAAGCGGAAGACGTTCGCCGTCGTCGCCGTCTGCGTGTTCGCGGCGAGGTCGAAGGCCCGCGCCGAGATCTCGTACGCCTTGCCGTCCTCGAGGCCGCCGGGCAGGTTGCTCGCCGGAGGAAGCTGGGTGTTCTTCGTCCACGGGGAGCCGGCGACCGAGGTCAGCCAGGAGGCCTCGGTGGCGCAGTTGGTGCCCCACGCCGCGCCGCTCCAGCAGTCGCCCGCGACGGTGCGCTTGATCTGGACCTGGCTGCCGCCGACGCCCGAGGCCGAGGCGCCCGGGTCGCTGGCGACGCCGGTGACGGTCGGCAAGGTCTTGCCGTAGGAGTTGTTGGCCGGCAGCACCGCGGTCGCCACGGGCTTGGTCGTGTCCCACTTGACGGTGTTGGCGGGAGCGGTCTGCTCGAGGCCGGCGTTGTTGACCGCCTTGACGAAGAGGTTGTAGTTGCGGCCCGACGAGGCGGCGGGCGTCGGCGGCGTCGCGGTGAAGGTGTAGCTCGGCGCCGAGCCGGAGAGGGGCGCGTCGAACCACTTCGGCGTCACGGAGGAGAAGGTCGAAGAACCGCCGTCGTAGTACATGCCGGTGTCGGCTTCCTGGTAGGCGATGGAGGCCCCGGTCACGCCGAACGCGTCGGACGCCGTGCCCGAGATCGAGAAGGCGGCCGAGAGGTTGCCGCCGGCCGCCGGCAGGGACGGAGGCACGAGGATGGCCGCGCTCGGCAGGTTCGTGTTATAAGTGAAGGTGATCGAGGAGATCGCCGCGGGCGCGGTGTAGTTGCCCGACGGGGTCGCGTTGTCGCGCGCGCGCACCCACACCTTGTAGCCGAACTGGCTGGTCAGCGGCGGCGCGTTGACCTCCCAGAACGTCGAGGGCTGGGAGAACAGGCCGCCGCGGTCGCCGCCGGTGATCGGGTAGTAGATCGGGCAGCCGGCGAGCGTGAAGGTGCCGCCCGCGATCGTGCCGTTCCAGCAGCCGTTGTTCGGGCCGTTCTCGGCGATCGCGATCTCGATCTGGCCCGCGGTGGAGACCCCGGCCAGCGCGTCGGTCGCCGTGCCGCGGATCTTCGGCGGCGAGCCGAGCGAAGAAACCACGGAATAGGGGCTCGGCGCCGTGAAGCCCGCGACCGCCCCGGCCAGGTCGACGGTGAAGGTCGAGGCCTTCACCGGGTCGTAATAGAGCTCGGCGTTGCCCGTCGCGAGCGCGTCGTCCACGCCCGAGACGTTCATGTAGTAGGACACGCCGTTCTGCAGGCCGTCCGCGGGATTGTCGGTGGACGGAGGCAGGTTCAACGCCATGGTCCAGCTGCTGACGTGGATCTTCAGGCCCTCGGACGTCGTCAGCTCGGTCGGCAGGCCGGTCCAGCCCGCGCCGTTCCAGTATTGCCCGTCGGTCAGGCGCGTCAGGCGCAGGCGGATATTGAAGACCGAGCCGCCGTTGCCGAGAGGCAGGTCGTAGGCCGTGCCCGTGACCTGGGGAAGGGCCGAGATCGTGGAGAAGGCCACCGGCAGGCGCACGTCGGTGTACGGCGCCTCGGTGTCGTAGATCGTGGTCTGCGTGGAGTAGGTCGTCGAGTAGGTGCCCGCCTGGTTGAGGGCGCGCGCCTCGACGCGGTACGACTCGCCGCTCACCCACGGCAGGCCGCTCGACAAGGTCCAGTTCGTCCACAGCGGGTTGGAGACGGAGGCCGCGTCGAACCAGGCCACGTCGCCCTGCGTCGCGGGGTCGAGGTCGAACGCGTGGGCGCCGCCCGGGTTGGAGTGGCGGTTGATGCCGGTCGTGCGGGTCACTCGCACCTGGACCTTGGCCAAAGAGGTCGGGATCGCGTCGTTCGCCGTGCCCGCGAGGGTGGACAGGTCGCTGCGGCGCGCGGTGGACGGCACGGTGACCCCGACCGTCGGAGTCGCGGTGTTATAAGTGAAGGTGTTGGAGCTCGTCCCGTTGACGAAGACCTCCTGGGTGTTGCCCGCGTTGTCCCGCGCCCTGGCGATCACGTTGTAGCTCTCGCCGGTGGTATAGGGGTTCGGCGTCGGCGTATAAGTCCAGGCGCCCGGCAGGCCGGAGGCCGGGATGAAGTTCGGGCAGGGCACCGTGAAGCCGCCGCCGTACACGTAGCACAGGTCCGCGCCGAGGCGCTCGATGGACACCGCGACGGTGGAGACGTTCGTCGCGGCCTTCGGGCCGCCGGCGTCGGGGTCGGGGTCGCTCGAGGCGCCCGTGATCGCGAAACTGCCGGTCCGGTAGCCGCCGTCGACGGGAATGGCGATCGTCGCCGTCGGGCTCGAGGAGTCGAAGCGGAAGTTGAAGTTCTGGTCGCGCTGGTTGCCGGCCTTGTCGAGCGTGCGCGCGCGCAGGGCGTACAGCTGACCGTCCTCGAGGGTCGGGTAGATCCAGGTCCAGTTGTCGGAGGCGCCGAGGACGTAGGTGCTGGTCGTGAAGAAGGTCGGCGCGCCGCCGGTGAAGGTCGCGCCGTTGTACCAGTTGCCGAGCCCGGCGCCCGAGGAGATCGCCAGCTTGAGGTACGAGATGCCCGCCGGCGCGTCGGTCGCGGTGCCGGCGATGCTGCCGATCTGCGGCCCGATCGCGCCCGCCGCCGGGACCGTCACCGCGGCCGTGGCCGCGTCGGTGTCGAATCGGAACGCCGCCGAGGAGATCGCGGTCTGGATGTTCGTCGCGACGTCGGTCGCCGAGGAGCGCAGGACGTACTCCTGGGCGTGCACCCACGGCTGCGCCGGGAAGGCGAAGGACCACGCCCCGACCGAGCCTTGCGCGCCGAACCAGGCCGGGCAGGGAAGGTTGAACGCGTTGGCCGCGGGGTTGTAGCAGTTGGTCCCGGTCACGTCGAGCACGGAGAGCTGGACCGTGGAAACCGCGACGTTGTCCAACGAGGTGCCCGAGAACGAGGGCATCGAGTTGCTGAACGAGCCGTCCTTCGGTCCGACGATGCCCGCCAGCGGCGGCGAGTCGTCGAAGGTGAAGGTCGAGCCGCGCGGCGAGTCCCAGGCCTCGGTGTTCCCCCCTCCGCCCGCGTTGTCCTTGCCGGCGACGGTCAGATAATAGGAAACGCCCGAGATCAGGTCGGCCGGGCCCGCGGGCGGGATGTTGCCCGAGACGAAGTTCCAGGAGGACACGTGCACGACCACGCCCTGGCCGACGCCGAGGTCGACGATGCCCGCGCTCCAGTTGCCGACCGAGAAGCCGTCCCAGTACTTGCCGTCACTGAGGCGCTTGAGGCGGGCGGTCATCTGCGACAAGGTCCCGGGGTTGCCCGTCGGGAAGTCGGCGGCCGTGCCGGTGATCGCGGGCAAGGTCTTGACTACGGAGCCGTTGGCCGGGACGCTGACGCCGGACTCGGGCGCCAGGATGTCGTAAACGATGGAGCGGCTCGAGTAGGGCACGGACCAGGTACCGGCCTGGTTCTCCGAGCGGGCGACGATGGTGTAGGTGCTGCCATTAAGGAAGGGGACCGCGCTCGACACCGACCAGCTCGTCCAGTCCACGGCGTAGGTCGCGTCGAACCAGGCCAGGTCGCCGTCGACCTGGTTGAAGGGCAGGGCGCCTGCCGGGTTCGCGTAGACGTTGCTGTCGTTGAGGATCCGCAGTTGGACCTTGCGCACGGTGTTGGGCGCGGTCGCCGACGCCGTGCCCGCGATCGTCGCCGGGACGGTCGGCTTCTGGCGCTGGGGCGCGCCGGCCGGGGTCACGACCGACACGAGCGGCTTGGTCGAGTCGTAGGCGAAGGTGACGGGAGCGGCCGGGACCTCGGTATTGCCCGTGGCCGCGCCCACGGCCTTATCCTCGGCGAAGACGGCGAGCGTGTAGCTCAGGCCGTCCTGCCAGGTCAAGGTCGAGACGAGCGAGACGTAGCTCCAGGAGTTGGTTCCCGGGGAGTAGGCCGCCGTGCTCTGGGCCACCGCCACCGTCCAGGTGCTGAGAAGGTGGTTCCAGTAGAAGTTGTTGTCGGTGCGCTTGAGCTCGATCTTGACGGTCTTGATGCCTACGCCGAGGGCGCCGAACTGGTCCAAGGTCGAGCCGGTCAAGGTCGGCGGGACCGCCAGGAACGCGCCGGGCGTCGGGAAAGACACCGACGAGATCGGCGAGGAGCGGTCGATGTTGAACTGGTGGAGCTGAGAGGGCGTCTCGCGCACCGCCGCGTAGTTGATGCCCGTCGCCCTCAGCGTGAACGTCGTGTTGTTGACGCTCGACCAGTCCGGCATCGACTCGCCCACGGGCGGGTAGCTCCAGTTGCCGCCGCTCGGATAGGCCACGCGCGTGTTCGTGCCGTTGTCGACGAGGCAGGACACCCAGCCGAAGCCGGTGGTGCCGCCCCAGCACTCGCCGGTGTCGGCGCGCTTGAGCTGCAGCTCGATCGAGGACGTCACGCCGTTGGCCGTGCCGGCCACCGAGTTGAGCTGATTGTAGAACGTAAGGCTGACCGGAGACGTGATCGCCGTGGCCGCCGGCGGGGGCAGGAAGCGCACGCGGCTGTAGGCCGGCTGGCCGGCCGTCGGGAGGAGGGAGGCGTTGCCCGCGCGGTCGGTCGCGCTCGAGTTGAGGACGTAGTACGAGCCGACGAACAGGTTCGCGTTGATCGTGGCGGAGTTGAACTGCCACTCGTCGCTGGCCGGGACGTAGGTGGTCGGGTTCCAGACCACGCTCGGCGACCAGTTATTGAACTGCGCGTTGTAGTACTGGCCGGCGAACGGGTCGCCGTTGCCGGTGTTTTCGGCGAAGATGCTGACGAACACCGCGCGCACGTCCGAAGAGGAGGAGTTGACGATCGGGTCGATGGCCTGGCCGGTGATCGTGGCCAAGGTCGTCGTGTCGAGCCCATCCGTGGGGATGTCGATATTCGAGCTCGGCGGCGTACCGTCGAAGGTGATCGTCGCGCGCGCCACGAGGTAGTTCGGGAAGACGCCGGCGTTGCCCGCCAGGTCGGCGGCGAACACGCGCACCGCGTACTGGCGGCCGTTGGGCGTCGCGTCGCCGCGCACCCAGTCCGTGGGCAGCGCGGTCAAGGTCCACGAGCTGGTGTTGACGACCGCGGTGGTGCTGACCGAGCCCGCCTGCCAGCCCAGGCCGTCCCAGTAGCGCAGGCCGCCGGGGATCGCGTGCGCCGGAGAGGCCTGGTCGGACACGTCCTCGATCTGCACCCGCACGATGTTGATCCCCGACGCGACGAGGCCGCCGGTCAGAGGCTCGGAGAAGGCGCCCGAGGACAAGGTCAAGGTCGTCGTGCTGATGTAGCTCGCGTGGAGCGGGGTGTCGAACGCCGCCGACGGCGTGGAGCGGTCCACGACGAAGGTCGTCGTGGAGTACACCGCGTCCGTATAGCCCTGGAGATCCACGGCGCGCGCGATCACCTCGTAGCGGTAGCCGTCCGCGAAGTTGCCGTCGCTGATGGCCGCCTCCTGGCTTTGGAAGGTCTGGATCGTCTGGGGCGCGCCGCCGAGCGTCGTCGGAAGGTTGAAGCCCTGGTCGGCGAGGTTCCAGCCCACGCCGTCCCAGTAGTTGCGCGCGTTGCCGGAGTCGATCCGAACCGTCTTGAGCTTCACTTCCAGAAGGCCCACGCCCTTCGTCGCGGCCAGCGATTGGTCGTCGGCGGTGCCCAGGATCGGCGTGACGCCGCCGGTGAGCGCAGTGTTGTTGCCCGGGTAGGTGAAGCCGGAGACCGGGGCGAAGTAGTCCACGCGCAGGGCCTTGCCCGTTCCCACCGCCGGCTCGTTTCCGCCGCGGTTGTCGTTGCCGGCGCCGTCGATGCCGCGAGCGAAGATCTCGTAGGTGCGCGGCACGGCGTTCAAGGTCATCGCGGCGGCCAGGGCCGAGTCGACGAAGGTCCAGGAGGAGACGTGGATCGCCGCGGGGCGCCAGCAGGTGGCCGGGTTATAGGAGACGAAGGCCGCTCCGTTCCAGAACGCGCCCAGCGGGTCGCGCACCGCGACCATGATCTGAAGGCCGGGCGGCGACACCGTCTCGGAGTAGGTGCCCGAGGACAGGACGAAGCCGGTCGCGTAGGACTGGTCGATCGGCCTGACGATGGTCGTCGTCGGCGCGAAGGCGTCGAACGTGAAGACCTTGGTGACCAGGTTCTCGACGTTGCCGGTCTTGTCCGTCGCGCGCAGGTCCACGGTGTACTGCACGGCGTCGGCCCAACCGGGCAAGGTGTCCCCCGCCGGGTTCGACGGCGGGTAGGTCCAGGACGCCGGGTCGGCGGTCGTCGTCGACACCGCGCGGTAGGCCGGGGCCGGGTTGAAGGAGCCGCCCTGCCAGTAGTCGCCGACGCCGTTGCGGATCGCGATCTCGACCTTCGTCAGGCCGCTCTTCGCCTCGATCGCGGGGAAGTTGACCCAGTCGAGCGCCGTGCCGGACAGCGGCGTGCCCGACCAGGACAGAGGGTAGAAGGCCTGGCCCGGGACGAGGATCGTCGTCGAGGGCTTATTGACGTCGTACTTGAAGCTGACCGGCAGGCCGAAGCCGGAGTCGTTGCCGGCCACGTCCACGGCCTTGGCGCGGAGTTGATACGACTTGTTGTCGATGAACGGAGGCGCCGCGTAGGTCCACGGGTTCGTCGAGGTCGCCGGCACGAAGCTCGAGACCGCCACCCACGCCCCGCCGTCCCAGTACAGGTTCGGCGAGTCGGAGACGTCCTTGATCTCGAGGTCGACGCGGAAGACGCCGGCGGGCGAGTCGTTCGAGGTGCCGCGCAGGGTCGCGAGCGGCCGCGCGGTCCCGTAGTCCGGGTAGGCGGCCATCGGCGTCGAGACGACGACGGTCGGCCCCACGCGGTCGAGGATGAACTGCGAGGTCGTCGGGACCTCGAGGTTGCCCGCGTTGTCGCGCGCGTGGATGGCGATGCCGTAGGCCGTGCCGTCGGCCTGCGTGATGGTCGGGAACGAATAGCCGAACATCGTGCCGGGGAAAGTCCAGGCCACCACGCCCGTCGAGCCCGCCACCTGGACCGGCAGCTGCGTGGGGACGTCGGGCGTGCCGGTGTTCCAGGCGTTGCCGTTCCAGTAGACGCTGCTGGCGCCGACCACGTACCAGACGCGCAGGTAGTAGGTGTTGGCCAGGGACAGGTCCGAGTTCGAGGTGCCGGCGATCACGTTCAGGTTCTGGATGAAGCCGGTGCCGGGCGGGTCGTTGACGACGGACACGGGCGGCGTGTCGTCCACCTTGAAGTCCACGAGGCTCACGTTCTGGACGAAGGTCGAGGCCTGGTTTCCGGTGATAGCGCCGGAGGAATCCCGGGCGCGGTCGCGGGCGCGCGTCTGCGCGTGGAACAGCTGGTCGCCGACGGGCACCCAGTCCGCGCCGGCGAACAGGGAGGACCAGGTCGCGGTGCCGGTGGTGACGGGCTTCCAGCAGCCGGGGATCGCGCAGGCGTTGAGCTCCACGGTCGTCGAGGAGAACTTGGTGCCGTTGAAGTTGACGGCGCCGGTGTAGTAGTAGCTCGTCGGGCCGACGACGTACCAGATCAGGTTCTCGACGGACTGGACGGCGTCGTTGCCCGGGTACAGCGCGGCCTCGGCGTCCGCCGAGGTGCCGGTCAGCGCCGAGCCGCCGTTGAGCTGGCTGGAGCGGTAGGAGACGCCCTGCAGGGGCTTGGTGAAAGCGGAGGACGGGGCGGCCTTGTCGATGTTGAAGGTGCGGCTCGACAGCGGCGCCGTGAAGAGGGTCTGGGTGTTGCCCGCGTTGTCCACCGCGCGCGCGGTGATGGTGTACGGCTTGCCCGAGGCGAGCAGGCTGGTCAGCGCGCCGTTCGAGTAGCTCCACGGATTGACGCCCGTCACGGTGAAGAAGTTCGGGCACGAGACGTCGAACGCCCCGGCGGCGTTGTTCCAGCAGATGTCGTTGTGCGGCTCGCGTATCTGGAGCTCGACGCGCTGGACGTCGGAGAACTTGTTGTTGGCGTTGGCGCCGCCCGGATCGAACGAGGTGCCCGAGATCGTGGCCAGGTTCAAGTACACCTGCCCGGAGGACGGCTGGCTGAGGATGCCCACGGGCGGCGAGGTGTCGTAGACGAAGGTGAACGCCGTCATCGCGGCCTCGATGCTCTGATCGTTGGCCGCCTTGTCGGCCGCGTGCGCGAAGAGCGTGTAATCCTCGCCGTCGAGAAGCGCCGCGCCCGCCAAGGTCGTCGTGCTCCAGATGAAGGGGCCGGTCCCGGTGAAGTTCGGGGCCTCGATCGAGATCTCGGACAGGCCGGGCGCGAAGGCCGTCCCGTTCCAGTAGTCGCCCGTCACGCTGTTCTTCAAGCGGACTCTCATCCCCGAGAACAGGATGGACGGCGGGTTCGTGTTGGTCGCGTCGGCCGCGGTGCCCGCGATCGCCGGCATGGCGTTCAGGCAGGCGTCCGCGCCCGCGCACGCGGCGACGGCCGGGTTCGTGAAGCTGGCGACCGGAACGGTCTTGTCGAAGACGAAGGTGCGCGAGATCGCCGTGCCGAGCAGGCCCGCGTTGTTGACGGGCGTGACGGTCAGGCTGTACGACGCGTTGTCCACCGTGTAGGGAGAGTTGAGCGCGAGGCTCCAGGTCTGGGGACTGCCGGGCGCCACGGCGAGCGGCGTGAAGGTCGAGGGATCATTGATCCAGGACGCGGTCGGGTCGTACCAGTAGCTCGTCGGCTCGGTCAGCCGCCGCAGCGCCAGCCGCACGCCCGCCGCCGCGCGCAGGTTCTCGCCCGTGCCGATGACGACGTTGACCGCCCCCGCCGAGTTCGGCCCGTAATGCCTGAGGTCGGGGGCCGGCGGCTGGGTCAAGACCAGGGACGGGTTCGGGGCCTCGAGGTAGAACTCGATGTCGTACGAGCCGTGAACGGTCTCGACGTTGCCGACCTGGTCCACCGCGCGCGCGGTGACGGTGACCGTCGAGGCGTTGAGAAAGGCGGTGTTCGTCGCGTCGTAGGACCAGCCGTAGGTCGTGCCGCTGATGTAGGCGCCGATGACGCCCGATGAGATCTCGATCGCCGTGCCCTGCCAGGCGCTGCCGTTCCAGTACTGGCTGAACGGCTGGGTCTGGTGGATGCTCAGGCGCACGCCCGACAGCGCGCCGGGAGAGGCGTCGCTCGCGGTGCCGTAAATCGCCGGCAGCCCGGTGTTGAAGCCGGTCGGCGCCGTCGCCAACGACACCGGGGCGGTGGTATCGTAGATGAAGGTGTTCGTCGAGGTGACGAGGTCGAGGTTGCCGGCCCGGTCCTGGGCGCGCACGACCGCCCGGTAGACCTTGGTCGACGTCAGCGCGCCGCCGGGCAGGGCGAAGGTCCACGTGCCGCTCGAGGAACCGGAGAAGGAGGCGGGCAGCCAGACCGGGCTCGCCGAGCCGAAGGTCGAGCCGTTCCACCAGTTCGTCGAGACCACGACCTCGGCCACGGCGACGGTGACGCCCGCGCCCGTCAGGCCGGACTCGTACTGGCGCGACGGATTGTACAGCGCCGGCTGGTGCACGAGGAACCGGTCCTCGGCCGTGCCGCGGATGGTCACCGCCGCGGAGCTGACGAAGGCGCCGGTGTTCGGCCACAGCACCGAGCTCAGCGGCGTGCTGCGGTCGACGATGAAGCTGTAAGTCGAATAGGCCGTCTCCAGGTTCGTCGCCGCGTCGATGCCCTGAGCGTTCACGTCGAAGCGGTAGCCGTCGTCGAAGGCGCCGTTGAAGTTGGAGAAGGTCCAGGGGTTGAGGCCCGTGAGGCTGGTGTTCGAGAAGCTGGGGCTGGTCGTCCACGTGCTCGAGAACATGTTCCAGAACTCGCCGGTGCTGCGCGTCATGCGCAGCTTCACGTCGACCACGCCGCTCGGGTTGAAGGCCGGGAACGCGTCGACGGCGGTGCCGGTGATGGTCGCCGGCGCGAAGTTGACGAAGGTCGCGGGCGCGGTCACGAGGGTCGTCGGCGGAGTGTTGTCGTAGATGAACGGATAGGCGGGCGTGCCGTCCGCGTTCTGATCGTTGTCGAACTGGCCGATCGAGGGCACCGCGCTGACGTTGCCGGCGCGGTCGGTCGCGCGCACCCACAGGCGCATGGCCCGGGACTCGGCCGGAGCCATCGGCGGGAAGACCTGGCTCCAGTTGAGGGTGCCCGTGACCGTCCGCCACTGGTTGTACTTGGTGCCCGGCGTCGTGTCGTAATCGTCGCCGAAGTTGCCGTTCGTCACGCCGTTCCAGTAAGCCTCGGCGTTCGCCAGCTTCAGGACGATCTGGACCGACTGGAGGCCCGACGCGCCGGTCGTTTCGTCGTTGGCCGTTCCCAGGATCTGACCCAGGCTCGCCGCGTTCAGGTACGAGCCGTAAGCCGGGCCCGTGATCGTCGCGGTCGGGACCGAGGTGTCGTAACGGAACGCGGAGCCGGAGCCCGCGGGAGTCGGACCCTGCTGGAGGTTGGTCGCGGTGTCGAGCGCGTCCACGACGACGCGGTAGGTGGCGCTCGACTCGAGCATGCCGGCGGGCACGGCGGTGGACCAGGCCAAGGAAGCCAGGCCCTGGATCGTCGTGCTCGCCACCTGCGTCCACGCGGCGCTCGGCGGAGCCGGCGGCGGGTCGGCGATCGCGCCGTCGAAGGCGCTCGTGTTCCAGTTCCACCAGCCGACGGCGGCGCCGCCGCCCGCGGTGTGGCGGATGGCCATGTAGGTCTTGGACACGCCCGAGGGGTTGGCGCCCGGGTCGGTCGCCACGCCCGAGAACTCATTCAAGGTATTAGCGGCGGAGCCATTGACCGGGGTCGCCACGGTCGAGGTCGGGCGGGCGACGTCGTAGGTGAACGGCTGGGTCTGCGCGCCCGCCGAGGCGCCGGGCAGCATGCCGTTGGAGAAGTTGATCGTGTTGCCCGCGAGGTCGCGCGCGTACACGAAGACGGTGTAGTTCACGCCGTCGGCGAGCTTGCCGGCGTACTCGGGGGCCACGTACTGCCAGCTCGTCCCTCCCTTATAGACCTGGGTCGACCAGGCCACCGAGGACTGGCTGGTCGTGAAGTCGCGGGCGGCCTCGTTCCACCACACGTCCTGCGCGGCGCCCGAGGAGATCCCGACCCAGACCTGGGTGACGCCCGAGGCGCCGGCGCCGACGTCCGAGATCGCGCCCCACGTATAGGTGCTGACGCGCGTGGACTCGGCGTTGTTCGAGTAGGGCGGGTTCGCCGGCGGGCTGGCCGGGAACGAGATCGAGATCGACGGCGGCGTGAGGTCGTAGTGGACGCCGTAGACGGTGACCGGCGACTGCACGTTGCCGACCAGGTCGGTCGCGCGGGAGTACAGGAAGTACAGCTGGTTGTCGGCAAAGGCGCCGGTCAGGTCGTTGTAGGTCCAGTTCAGGCCCGCCAAGGTCGCGGTCGTCCAGTAGGGCGTCGTGAACGTGTAGGAGGAGCCGGTCCAGTCCGGGCCGGTGACCGGGTTCGTGGTGATGCGGATCTCGACCTTCTGCGTGCCCGACAAGGAACCGTCGTGCGTGCCGGCGAGCGCGGTCAGCGCGTTCACGTACGAGCCGTCGACGATGCCGGTCATCGTCGAGACCGGCGGCGTGCCGTCGACGATGAAGGAGGTGATCGCGGAGAACGCGCTCACGTTGCCCGACGACTGGGACACGCCGCCGTCGGCCAAGGTCGAGGCGTCGTGCGCGCGCGCCCGGGCGTAGAAGACCTTGTCGCCCGGGGCCGCGAACTGGGCGGCGGTCGGCACGTTGAAGATGGTCCAGGCCGTGCCGTTGGCGGTCACCGTGTCCGGCGCGGCCGCGAACGCCGCGCCGTTCCAGTACCAGCTCGTGCCGCCGACGAGGTACCAGAGGTTCACGTCCAGGCCGGGCACCAGCAGGCCCGCGGAAGTCCCGTTGACGAGCGGGTCGCTCGCCACGCCCTGGACGCCGACGATCTCGGCGTTGGCCGGCGTGTAGGCGGCGAGGCTCGGCTGGGTGATGGCGACCGTGGGCGCGTCCTTGTCCACCGTCATCGTGAACGAGGAGCCCGCCGCCGTGAACTCGGCCTGCACGTTGCCGGCGACGTCCACGGCGCGCGCCGCGATCACGTACTGGCCGCTGACCAGGGCGACGTCGAGGTTCGCGTTCGTGTAGGTGAAGGTCGCCACGCCCGGCGCGGACTGGTAGAAGCCGGTCGCGGGCAGCCACGCGGCGGGCAGAGAGCAGACGGTCCCGAAGTTGACGCCGCCGAAGCAGGCGCCGTTGGCCAGGCGCTGGATCTTCACCTCGACGGTCGCGATGCCCGAGGGCGAGCTGTTGGAGTCGCCGAGCTTGGGGTTGGGGTCGCGCGCCGTGCCCGAGATCGTCGCCAAGGCATTGATGACGGCCGTCGGCAGGGGCACGGTGATCGCCGCGGTCGGCAGGGAGATGTCGTAGCGGAAGACGTTGCCCGTGCCGACGCCGGCGTTGCCCGCCTTGTCCGTCGCGTACAGGTTGGCCCGGTACTGGTAGCCGTCCTCGAACATCGCCTCGCCGGTCAGGTATGTCGTGGTGTAGGTGAAGAGGCCGCCGCCCTGGTCGGAGCCGACGAGGTCGTCGCCGGGCGCGGTCGTGAACGTCGAGGCGTTGATCGCCCACTCCTTGGCGTCCTTCATGCGCACGACGCGGAAGCGCACGCTCGCGGAATTGAGGCTGTTGGGCTGGGAGGGAGCGGACGGGTCGTTCACCGTGCCGGAGAGAGCCGCGAGCTGGCCGGTCTTGTGCGCGGCCATCGACGGGTTCGTCACCGCGTTGACGGGCGCCGAGGAGTCGATGACGAAGGTCTGAGTGTCGAGCGCGCCCGAGCAGCCGCCCTCCGTGGCGTTGCAGACGCGCAGGTCGACCGTATAATTGAAGTTGTTGCGCCACGGCCCCGGGAAGGAGTACAGCCACGAGCTGTCGCCCACGTTGATCAGGAAGCCGGCCGGGCTCGTCACCCAGCCGCTGCCGGCGACCCAGCCGCTGATGGTATTGAAATAAAGGTCGGTGTCGGTCTCATGGATGCGGACCTGAGCGTGCGTGTTGCCGATCGCGGTGCCGGAGATCGTGGCCAGATTCGCGGGCTGATAGAACGGGAACGTCGCGTCGGCGATCGACGGCTTGAGGAGCACGCCCGCGGAACCCGGCGCCACGATGCGGATACGGACATGATTGGTATTGGTGCCGGCCGCGGAGTTGACCTGCTCCATGTTGTTGACCGCGTCGGTCGAGCGCGCGAGCACGTGGTAGAAGCTCCCGACCGTCCAGGCCGTGACCGCGTTGGTGTTGACGCTCCAAGCCGCGCCCGTCTGCTCGAACCAGGTCGGCCCGGCGGAGAAGCCCGCGCCCGCCGTCAGCCCGTCGAGACAGAAGTTGAAGTCCGGCGCGCCCGCGTTGTCGCGGCACACCGCGATGAAGGTCTTGCCCAGTCCCGAACCGGAGTCCGCGGCCGTGCCGCTGATGGACGCCACCGGCGAGTTGATGTCGCTGTTGTGCACGGGGTCGACGATCACCGTCGCCGGCGGCGCCTTATCGACGCGGATGCAGCGGACGTTGGTCGTGCTGAGCAGGACGCTGTTGCAATCCACGGGGGTGCCCGGGACCTCGGTGTTCGGCTTCCAGACATTGCCCGAGGTCACCGCGGAGTCCTTGCCGCGCACGCGGACGCGGTAAATGCCGCCGTTGGACATCGACTCCCACAGGCCGCCGGGTACGCCGATCTGGGTGTTATAGGTATAGCTCGAGGCGATCACGGTCATCGCGCGGAACGCGGCCGGGGTGCCGCAGGTCGTGCCGAAGGAGGAGCCGTTCCAGCACTGGCCGCTGCCCGTGTCCTGGACCTCGGTCTCCACCGCGCAGATGTTCGCCGAAGAGCCGGGCCAAACGCCGGGCCCGCCCGTCATCGAGCAGTTCGTGTCCGCGCCCGCGCCGGGACCGGAGGTCGGCCGGTCGAAGGAGTTCGTGATGACGAACGGCAGGTCGAACCCGGTGTGCGACGAGTACCAGACGTTGTTGAAGCTCGTCGAGGGCGCCACGAGGGTCGAGCTCGGGGCCTGGACCTCCCAATGGAACACCGCCTTGAGCGAGATCGTCGAGCTGACGTTCGTGTAGGTCGAGACGACGTTGTCCTGGCCCCAGACGTACAGCTGGTAGGTCTCCGTCGAGCGCGAGTCCCAGAACGAGGCGTTCAGGTCGCCGAGCGGCGAGAAGCTCCAGTTGTTGCCCGAGAACGAGGTGATGACCGGGTCGGCGCGCGCCGCGAGCCAGCTCGGCCCCGACGCGTTGAACCATTTGCCGTCGCTGGCGCGCCGGACGCCGACGCCCACCTGGAACATGCCCGCCGGGTTCTTGCCGATCTGGTTCAGCTCGTCGACCGCCTGGCCCGCGATCGCGTTGGGCAGGTCGGCGGAGTCGCCGAAGGTCGTGCCCGAGGCGATGCTGATGCCCGAGATCGTGGGAGGCGAGGTGTCGTAGATGAAGCTCCAATCGAAGCCGCGGATGTTGCCGGCGACGTCGGTGATCTCGAAATGCAGGAAGTAGTCCTGCGAGGTGCGCCACGGGATGCTCGTCGCGAGCGCGACCTGGAAAGGGATCGTCGTCGTCGAGGTCGCGTCGTTCCAGTAGTAGGTCACCTCGGGATTCTGGAACGGCCAGGAGTCGCCCGCGACGGCGAAGGCGTTCTGGTCGTACTGGGTG
The DNA here is from genome assembly GCA_016182905.1 of Elusimicrobiota bacterium. Lineage (NCBI taxonomy): Bacteria > Pseudomonadati > Elusimicrobiota > Elusimicrobiota bacterium. The sequence goes on along the minus strand of JACPFR010000001.1, from coordinate 20,798 downwards.
AGGCCGAACTGGCCGTTGTAGCGCAGGTTGTAGCGCACGGTCGCGATGCCCGAGCCCGTGCCGTCGTTGAGGTGCAGGCGGATCGAGGTCAGCGGGTTCGAGGACTGGTACAAGCCGACCGAGGAGTTGGTTCCGATGACGACGGAGCTGTTGCTCAGCGCGTCCGTGCTGATCAGGACCTTCGCGATCGTCGGCGGGGTGTTGTCCAGGCGCAGGTAGTAGCGCAGCACCGGGGAGACCGCCGTCCCCGTGGAGTTGCCCGCCGAGTCCCGCGCGTAGGCCTCGATGCGGTAGGTCTTGCCGTCGGAGAACTGGGCGGCGGCGGCCGTGAGGTCCCAGGACCAGGGATCGGAGGCGTCCGCCGCGCTCAAGGTCTGGGTGAACTCCTTATAAGCGTCGCCCGGCGCGATCGCGGCGAAGACCAAGGTTCCGGGATCGAGCCAGCGGGAGACGCTCTCGGCCGCGCCCGGCGCCAGCTCGGCCACGCGCACGTAGACGTGCTGCTGGTCGAGGTTGTCGGCGACGTTGTCCCGGATCAGCCCCGAGACGCCCGCAAAGCCGGTCACCCATGTCGCCGCGCCCGAGCTCAGCGCCAGGCCGGCGGGCGCCGTGATCGTCACCGTGGGTATTTGCGTGTCGTAGATGAAGGTCGTGTAGGCGCTCGTGCCCGAGGTCGACTGGTCGATCTTGCGGCCGGCCGCGTCCTTGGCGAAGCCGGAGATCGCGTACTTGCGGCCGTTCTGCCACTGCGGCAGCTGGATCGAGGTGGTCCCGTCGATCTGGACGCTGGTGGCGCCGATCTGGCCGGCGGCGAAGATCGACTGCGGCGAGTAAGGCGCCCCGGTGGACAGCCACACCGGCACGCCGGGCTCGCCGCTGAGCACGCCCGCCGTGGTGAAGGCGACCCAGGTCTCGGTCGAGCCCGTGGGGATGCCGATGTCCTGGACCATGATGCTGCTGACCAGCACGCCCGTGCCGAAGTCGGAGAACTGGTAGGCGATGGCGGTCACGCTGTTGGTGGCGCCCGAGACCGGCAGCTGCAAAGTCGCCGTCGGCGCGAAGCGGTCCAGGTTGATCGACACCGTGCTGATCTGCGCGGGATTATAAGGATCGCCGACGCCGCCGTCGCGCGTCTGGGCGCGCACCGCGATCTCGTACGGGCCGTCGTCCGGGATGTTGGCCGTGACCGAGGTGTCGAACGGGAAGGAATACGCGGTCGCGCCCGGCGAGAGGAACGGCGCCGTGCGCCAGACCGTGGCGTCGTCGAGGCCGGTCGCCATGACCGTGCCGCTCCAGCGCTTGCCCGTGGCCAAGTGGGTGATGCGCACGGCCGCCGTGCTGATCGCGGTCTGTCCCGAGTCGTTGAAGCCCACGGTGCCGGTCACGACCGCGAAGCCCAGGTTGTTGCCCGGGGCGGGCGAGGTGATCGTCGCGGTGGGAACGGTGATGTAGAAGGTGCCGCTCAAGGACAGCGCGGTGCCGGAGGAGGGGTTGGTCAGCAGGACGGTGTACTGGCCGCCGGCGACCGTGGTGGAGATCTTGAGGTAATTGAGGACCTTGGCGCTGCCGGTGTAGGTCAGCGAGGCGACCGCGATCCCGGGCTCGATGGCGCCGGTCGCCTGGTTCTGGAACTGGACCTTGACCGTGTTCGCGTTCGGGACCATGTTGCCCGTCAGGCCGGTCCAGTTCTGGAACGACGAGCCCGCGACGACGAGCGGACGGCTCAGGGCCGCGGTCCCCCCGTCCGCGTACAGGACGCCGCCGGAGACGAAGGGATTGACGCCGGCGTCCAGGTCGGCGACGCCGGTGATCGCGGGCGGGTTGAGGCGGAACGGCAGGGACACGTTCGAGCCGCTGCCTTTGTTGCGGTCCCAGCGCGTCGGGACCTCCTGGCCGTCGCCCTGGATGATGCGCATGTCGTAGTCGAAGCCGGCGTTGACGTGCGTGGACAGGACGATCGAGGCGCGCATCTGCGACTTGCTTATATAGGTAACGGACGTGACCGTGACGTCGCTTTGGGTCTCGGAGCTGGTCAGGATCATGAACTGAGGAGTCGGCGTCGAGACGTTGGGGATGTACTCGAAGTTGCTGCCGGTGATCACCACGTCGTAGTTCGGCTTGGTCAGGAAGGCGTCGAAGGACGCGGCCGTGCTGACGGCGACGCCGCTCGGGATGGCGAAGGTCGAGGTGATGATCTTGTCGAAGTAGACGTTACTGGAATCGTTCCAGAGGATCGGCAGCGGCTCGTTCATATCGCCCCAGAAGCCCAGCTTGGGGTTGGCCAGGTTGGAGCCCGTCCGGTACACGAAAGGCCCCTGGCAGTTGCCGGCCACGGTCGCCGTCGAGGCGCAGGTGAAGTAGTTGAGCTGGTCGCGGCCCGTGCTCACATAGACGATGTAGACCTGCTTTTGGGGGCCGACGTTCTTCTGGACGATAGAGACCGAGGGCTCATACAGCGGCGTGTCGTCGCCGACGCCGGCCCCGATGACGCCGCTGGCGTCCAGGACGATGGGCCCCGTGACGCTGCCGGCCGAGTTGCGGCGGTAGTACGCCAGGTCGCCGCCGTTGTTGATCAGCGCGATGTGGGCCGAGCTCAGGCCCACCTCGTTGATCATCGACGAGCCCCACGCCTCGGGCTCGTCGAGAGTGGACGGCACGTAGATGTTCGTGCCCAGGCTCGCGTCGAAGCCCTGGGTCGTCTGGTCGCCCGCCCCGTTGTTGTTGGCGTCGGCCCAGTTGCTCAGGTAGTTGAGGTTGAGGATCGCGGCGTCGTAGTTCAGGTCGTTGCCCGTGGTGAGGTTGTCGTTGCGCGAGACCAGGATGACCCGGGGAGCGCCGGCGTCGAGCACCGGGACCGCGGAAGGCGCGGATAGATTCTCGATGGAGCTGTCGTAGTTGACTCCATCATTGTCCTCGCCGCAGAAGGAGTAGACGTGGGGGTTGTCGGTGGCGCCGTCCGTGTCCAACGTGTCATTGTCCGTATGGATGTAGCCGGTCGCGTCCCGGGTGAGATTCATGAGGCTGACGCTGCCGACGGAGCGGCGGGCCAGGTTGGAGTCCGAGCCGCGCGTTTCCGTGTGGATGGACACGTAGCCGCCGGCCCCGGCGCTGGAGAAGACGACCACGGCCGAGCGCTGGGGGAGAGGATCCTGGAAGTTGCTGCGCTGACCGACGTAGTTCTGGCAATCGCTGGTGAAGCGCACGCTCATCTTCTGGCGCCGTATCCCGACGGGGTTCCAGGTGATCGAGCCGTCGTTGTTCATCGTACCCCAGCGCAGGAAGACCTTGTTGCCGGTGGTGTCGTTCATGTTGCCGTCGGCGGTGCCGCCGCCGCCCACGACGTCGGCCGCGGCGTCGCTGGCCACGGCGTACACGCGGTTGGTCGGCACACCCGAGGCGTTGACGAGCCCCGGGGCGAACCAGACGCTCGGGTTGCCCCAGGCGGCGTCGGGAGCGAGTGAGGTGAACGGCAGGATGTCGGCCTTGTCCGTCCAAGAACCGGCCTCGTTGGTGGCCTTCCAGTCATGGCCGTCCGGGGAGAAGCGCCAGACCGCGCTGTCGGGGTTGGTCGCCTTGAAGAAGCTCCAATACCCCTTGCCGGGTATGTAGATGGTGTTGCGCTGGCCCACGTAGGCGGCGCTGGCGCCGTTGTCGCCGATGATCCTTTCCGCCGCACGGCCTCCCACGGCCGAAAGCGCCGCCGCGGCCGCGAGGGCCAAAGTCCCGAGGAGACGGCTCCGGGAGCGGTTAGCCATGGATCTTCTTCAAAGCCTCTTTGATCGCGATCTTGATCGCGTCGGACTGACCCGGCGCCATGGTCTTCAGCGCCGGCGCCGCCTCTTTGGCTCCGGCTCCGATCTTTCCCAGAGCCACGACCGCGTTGAACCGGACTTCAGGCTCCGGGTCTTTGAGCAAGGCGATGAGCCCTCCCACGGCGCTCTTGGCCTTGGGGCCGATCTGCCCCAGGGCCGCCGCCGCGTACAGCCGGACCGTCTTGTCGGCGTCCTTCAGCGCTTCCGCCAGGCTGGGAACGCGGTCCGAGGACTTGGGGCCCATGACCTTGACCAGAGTCGTCCCGCAGTAGTTGTTCACCGCGGGATCGTGCAGGCAGGCCAGGAGGGCCGGCGTCTGATCCGCCGACCGTGGCCCCGCGGCCTGGAACAGGGCGGCGCCGGCCCGGTTGCGCAGCTCCGGCGACTTGAGCAAATCGAGCAGGGCCGGCACGGCCTTGGAGCCCATCAGCACTACGACCTTCTGGCCCATCTCGCGCTGGCCGGGGGTACGGCCGTAGCGCAGCAGCTCTTCGATCATGGCCGGGTCGGCGCGCTCCAGGACGGCCTTGGCGGCCTTCTGCGCGGCGGGGGTCGCGGTGCGCAGGGCGATGATCACCTCGCGCGCGTCGCGCACGGGATACTCCGCGTCCGCGCCCACGGTCACGCCCGCCTGCGCGCGCGTATAAGAAAGGGCGCACGCCAAAAAGAGCATGGACGCGGCGGTCCAGGCGCTATTTCGCGTGCGCGCGTAATAGGAGGAGAAGGAAGACGCGATCCACCCACGGATGGTCATTTGACCCTCTATAGTGCGGTCGTTCAGCTCAGGCCGGGTGTCGGAATTGTTTCCGGCACGGGGTCCGTACGGTTCTGTTATTGCTGTAACTATTCTCCGCGGGAGCGGAGAAGGGGGTTGGAGACCCGGTTAACAGCGGAGGACTTCGATGGAGCTTTGGCGGGAGCTGGAGAGAGCGGGACGGGTTTCGGGACGTCGACAGAGCGAGACGGTCATGACTCCAGAGGCCAGGACGAGCAGCCACAGGACCGAGATCTTGGGCCCCCCTCCGGGCAGGCCGGGCAGCAGCTCCGGCAGGGCGAATACGGTCGCGGCCATGCGGAAAGCCGCCCCGGCCTCGGCCAGGAGCTCCAGGGCGGACAAGACGGCCCGGGCCTTGGGCAAGGCGCTGGTGAACGAGTTGTCGGCCGCGCGCTTGACCGCGGCGCCCTTCAGGTCGGCGAGGACCCGCTCCCGGGTGACGGGGCGGCCCGCCTCGTCGCGGACGTCGAGGCCCCACTTGTTCTCGACCGCGGCCCGGGGATCGACCCCTTGCGCGTCAAGACCGGCCGCGGTTTCCGCGCGGCCGGCCGGCGCGAGAAGCGCCAGGGCCAAAAACAGGCCCGGCCCCACCAACCATGGAACCCCTCTGTCCCGTCCATGATAAGCAAGGGCCGAGCGAAATCGTGCGCGCACGCCGTTTATCAGCATGTTTGGTTTCGGTAGCCAGGCGACCTCGGGACTCTTCGAGGCCCTTCGCTTTGCGCCCCGCCCTCACGAACGGTTTGCCGGTTTATCGCTCCAACTGACGACCTTCGGAGTATAACAGGCGCCGTTTTATTGTCAAGACCCACGGCCCCGACAATCGCATTCCTCGACGAGGAAATCGTCACGAGTTTCCCTTTTTCAATTTTGAATCCGGAGCGTCGCGCAGAAGCATAGGCGCGCTCGAAGGTCGCGGCAAGGCGCGGACTTGATGGGCGAAGATTATCATCTCCTCCAGCCACGCCAGCCGCTGCGCGGGAGTGGCGTCGAACCCCGCGGTCAATTGCCGCTTGCGCGCGTCCTCCCAACCGCATTCCCAATCGCTATCGTCAGGCACCGGAATCCCTCTTGGAAGCGCGCTCTTTGATAGCTTCGAGCGCCTCGATATCCGATATATCCTGAGGCCGCGCGACGGCCCGCTTCATCGCGATCAGATCGTCGATCGAGGCCACCTGCACCTTCAAACTCCCCAGGTCGACCGCCCGCGACCTCGACCACAGCTCCTCGAATGGAATCGGGGCGCGGACGAACAAATCAAGAATGAGGAGGGGATTGGCCGCGGAATACATGCTGAAAACCGTCATGCCCTTGTCCGCGATCCGCGCCTCCCGCTGGACGGCGTCGGCGAAAGCCGCCGGGTCCACGGGAGCTCGCGCCGCCAAGCCGATCGACTTCAGCGCCTCCATGGCCTTTCTCGCGGCGTCAGGTTCCAAATCCAGAACGAGGTCAACGTCGGCGGTAAGCCGAGGGTGCCCGTGAAGGACGACCGCGAGCCCTCCGACGACGACGTAGCGCGCGCCCGATTCATTGAGAGCTGAAAATACGGGCTCGAATATGGGCATGATTCTGTCAGCTCCAGAGGCGCCGCGCGTCGCGCACGATGGTCTGCTCCCGGCTCTGCCCGACCGACACGATCGCGAACGGGACGCCGAGCAGCCGCTCGACCGCGAGCACGTACTCGCGCGCGCCGCGAGGCAGGTCGGAGAACTTCTTCGCCTTGCTCAGGTCGCCGGAGAAGCCCGGGTAGCTCTCGTAGATCGGCTCGACGTCGAGCTGCTCCCGTCGCGACACCGGGAAGTCGGAGAGCCTCTTCTTGCCCAGCTTGTAGCCCACGCAGACCTTGATCGGATGGACGCCCGTCAAAGTGTCCAGCTTGGTCATCGTCAGCGCGGTCATCCCGTTCATGCGGATGGCGGCCTTGAGCTGGGGCACGTCGAGCCAGCCGATGCGCCGGGCGCGGCCCGTCGTGGTCCCGTACTCCTTGCCCACCTCGCGGATGTAATGGCCGACGTGACCTTCCACCTCGGTCGGGAAGGGGCCCAGGCCCACGCGCGTGGTGTAGGCCTTGGTGACGCCCATGACGGCGGTGATCGCCGTCGGGCCGATGCCCGCGCCGGCGCAGGCGCCTCCCGCGACGGGGTTCGAGGACGTCACGAAAGGGTAGGTCCCATGATCCAGGTCGAGCATCGAGCCCTGGGCGCTCTCGAGGAGCAGGCGCTTCTTTTTCTTGCGCCCCTCGTCGAGCAGGACCGAGCAGTCGGCCGCGAAAGGGGCCAGGAAGCGGCGCAGGCGGTCGTAGTCCTTGAAGACCTCCTTCTCGATCTCTTTAAGAGGCTTCACCCTGGCGAGCTCGGCGGCGCGGACCTTGAGGTTCTTGCGGACGAGCTTGCGGAAGGACTCGGGGTCGAGGTAGTCGGCGACGCGGATGCCGATGCGGGCGACCTTGTCCTCGTAGCAGGGGCCGATGCCGCGCTTGGTGGTGCCGATGCCGCGCCCCCCCTCCTCGCGCAGGGTGTCGACGTAGATGTGATAGGGCAGGATCACGTGGGCCGCGAGGCTGAGGAAGAGGCGCCCGCGGACCTTGATGCCCCGGCTCTCGAGCATCTTCACTTCCTTGACGAAGGCGTTGGGGTCCACGACGACGCCGTTGCCGATCACGCTCCTGCAGCCCTTCGCCAGGATGCCCGACGGGGTCAGGTGCAGGGCGTACTTCTGCCCGCCGAACACCACCGTGTGCCCCGCGTTGTTGCCGCCCTGATAGCGCACGACCCAGTCCGCGTCCTTGCCCAGGAAATGGACGATCTTGCCCTTCCCTTCGTCGCCCCACTGGGCGCCCACGACCACGAGTGCCGGCATGAAATCTCCTTTGGTGCCAGGCCTCCCATTCTCCCATTTCCAGTAATGGGAGAATGGGAGGCCTGGCACCTACCCTTTAAAAAATCGGCGCCACCACGAACCGTCGCCCCGGCCGTGCGCGGCGCCGCGCGCGGCCTTCAACAGCTTGTCTCCGGTCACGACCGCGTCCCCGGCGACTCCGACGGCGAAGCGCACCCTCGCCAAGGTTCCCGCCGGGCTCGACTCGATCGCCTCGACCGGCACCTCGATGGGCACCGGCCCCGACGACGTCAGCCCGCCGAACAGACGGGCCAGGTACTGCGCGATGTCCCGCCCGTCGACGATCCGGGCGAACACCATGTCTCCCGCGCGCAGCTCGGCGGCGGGCAAGCCCCCCGGGTCCTCCTCGAGGGCGATCTTCAGGACGAGCAGGTCCTCCTCGGGCGGAAGGCCCGCTTCAGGCTTCCCGCGTCGAGCGGCCGGCGCCGGCACCTTGCGCAGGGACTGGAACTGGCCGAGGTCGAGGATATCCTTTTTGGCGCGCACGCTCAAACTTTGATCGCGGAAATGCGCGCGCAGGAGCGCGCCCAGCTCCTCCGCCGCGTCGCCCGAGGCGGCGGCTCGCAGCCGGTCGAACACCGCGGCCTCGGCGGCGCGGAAGTGCGCGGCCAGGGCCTGCTCGACCTCGAGGCTCTCGGCGGGCAGGCTCCCGTCCCATAAACGGCAGCCGTAGAGGTGTTTTTCAAACGCGAACCAGTCCTCGTCGAGCCCGACCGCGCAGACCGCGGGATCGTAGGACATCACGGCGCGGGAGCGCAGGACTTTGCGGTTCTTGAGGTTCAGCACGACGAGGAACAGGCCGTGCTGGTTCTGGGCGGGCCGGACGAACTTCCCTTTCAGGGCGCAGATGTCGTTGAGCAGGCGCGGGATCTGCCGGACCGCCTCCTCGACCTCGTAGCCGCACATCTCGAGCGCGAGCTCCGCCTCGCCGCGGTCGCAGCCGGTCTCGTCCATCAGCAGCTCGATCTTGTCCTTCATTTCGCGCTGCGCGGATGTGCGTCCTTGTAGACCTCTTTCATCCGGTCGAGGGAGACGTAAGTGTAGATCTGGGTGGTGGTGAGGCTGACGTGGCCGAGCATCTCCTGGACCATGCGGATGTCGCAGCCGTGGTTCATCAGGTGGGTGGCGAAGCTGTGACGCAGGACGTGAGGGGTGATCTTCTTCTTGAGGGCGCTCGCCTTGACCCAGCGCGAGAGGAGGAAGACCAGCCCCGCGTCGGACAGGCGCTTGCCCGAAGGGCCGACGAAGACGGGCTCGGCGTCGTCCCTCTTGCGCCCCTCCAGGTAGGCGCGCAGGCACTTGAGAGCGCCGTCTCCGACCGGGACTATCCGTTCTTTGGATCCCTTGCCGAAGACGCGCACGGTCCCGGACATGTAGTCGATGTCCCCGCAGTTGAGGGAGACGACCTCGGCGCGGCGCAGGCCGGAGGAGTAGATCAGCTCGATGACCGCCCGGTCGCGCAGCCGGTGCTTCGCGTTGGACGAGGCGGGCATCGACATCAGCTCCGCCATCTCGCTCTCGGTCAGGAATTTGGGGAGCGGGCGCCCCCTCTTGGGCAGGGGGACGCCGAAGATCGGGTTGCCCTTCAGCAGGCCCGTCGAGCGGAGGTATTTGACGAAGGAGCGCAGGGCGGCCATGCGCCGCAGGATGGTCGCCCGCGCCAGCCCCCCCTCCTTCTGGAGGTCGGCGAGGAAGGCGCGCACGTGCACGCGTTCGATGCCGGACGGCTCGAGCCCCGGGTATTTGACGACGAACGCCTCGAGGTCCTTGCCGTAGGCCCGCAAGGTGTGCGGGCTGTAGTTGCGCGTGGCCCGCAGATGGGTCAGAAAGCGCTCGGCCTGGAGGCGCAGCGGCCCCTGAGGCGCTTCGGTCGCCATGGCCCCCCGGTCAGCTCGGCGCCGTCGGAGAGGCCGCCGCCGAGGCGGACGCCGCGGCTTCGGCGGCCTTGCGGGCGGCGATCTGGGCGGCGCGCAGGGCCTCGCCCTCGACGCGGAGCTTCTCGCCCTCTTCCTTCGAGACGGGCTTCAGGTTGCGGCACTTGGGGTAGCCCGGGCAGGTGAGGAAGAAGCCGCGCTTACCCACGCGCAGCCACATGTGCTTCTGGCACTTGTTGCACGGGCGAGTGGTCTGGAGCGGGCGCGAGCCCTCGATCTTCTTGCCGTCGGCGTCGAGCGAGAAGGTGTTCTTGCACTCCGGGTAGCCGGAGCAGGCCATGAACTTGCCTTTGCGGCCGGTGCGGATGACCATGGGCTTGCCGCACAGGTCGCAGTTCTCGCCGGTGAGCTCGAGGACGACCTTCTGGCCCTCGGGCGTCAGCTGGATCTTGCCCTTGCACTTGGGGAAGGTCGAGCAGGAGAGATACTTGCCGAAGCGGCTCTCGCGGATGAGCATCGGCGCCGTGCAGATCGGGCACAGCTCGTCCGACATCTTGGGCTCGATGCGCGAGGCCTCCATCTCGGTGGCGGCCGCGTCGAGCGCCTTGGAGAAGGGCGCGTAGAAGGACTTCACCACCTCGGTCCAGCCCTGGGCGCCCTCGGCGATCTTGTCGAGCTGGGCTTCCACGTTAGCGGTGTAAGTGAGGCTGACCACGTCGGGGAAATGGCCCTTGAGCTTTTCAGTGACTAGGATCCCGAGCTCCGTGGGAATGAGCTTGCGGTCCTTCATGTTCCGGCGCACGTAGCCGCGGTCGACGATGGTCTTGATCGTCGGCGCGTACGTCGACGGGCGGCCGATGCCGTGCTTCTCCATCGCGCGGATGAGGCTCGCCTCGTTGTAGTGCGGGGGCGGGCTGGTGCGGTGCTCCTCGGGCTTGAGCTCGACGAGCTTGAGGGTGTCGCCTTCCTTCAGCGGAGGCAGGCGGCTGCCCTCCTCCTCGGTCTCCTCCTCGGCTTCCTCGTCGCCCTTGGGGGCGTCGCGGTAGACGCGCAGGAAGCCTTCGCTCTTGAGCGTGCGCCCCGTGCAGTGGAACAGGGAGTCGCCGTTCTCGATGTCGGCCGAGGCGGTGTCGTAGGTCGCCTCGATCATCTGCGAGGCGACGAAACGCTTCCAGATCAGCTCGTAGAGGCGGATCTGGTCGGGGTTGAGGAACTTGCGGACGTCGTCGGGGGTGCGCAGGACGGACGTCGGCCGGATGGCCTCGTGGGCTTCCTGGGCGCCGCGCGACTTGGTCTGATAGGTCGGGAACTCCGCCGGGGCGTAGGGCGCGCCGTAGGTCGCCTTGACGAACGCCGCGCACTCCTCGGCCGCGGTCTTGGCGATCGAGAACGAGTCCGTGCGCATGTAGGTGATCAGACCGGCCGGGTCCGTGCCCCCGAGGTCCACGCCTTCGTAGAGGGACTGGGCGATGCGCATCGTGCGCTCGGCCGCGAAGCCCATCTTCTGCGAGGCGGCCTGCTGCAAGGTCGACGTCGAGAACGGGGGCGGCGGACGGCGGCGCACCTCCTTCTTCTCGACCTTGACCACCTTGAACACCCCGCCCTGGACGGTCTTGGACACGAGGTCCATGTCCTCGGCGGTGCGCAAGGTCGTCGCCTTGACGCGGTACTGCTCGCTGAACAGGTCGTAGGTGCGGGTCGTCTCGACCTTCTCCTTCTTCCAGATCGAGAGCTTGGCGTCGAAGACGGGCGGCGCGCCGTCCTTCTCGAGGGCGGCGGTCAAGGTCCAATAGCCCTCGGAGGCGAAGTCCTTGATCTCGTGCTCGCGCTCGGCGAGCAGGCGCACGGCGACGGACTGCACGCGGCCGGCGGACAGGCCCGACTGGATCTTGGCCCACAGCAGCGGCGAGAGCTTGTAGCCCACGAGCCGGTCGATGACGCGGCGGGCCTGCTGGGCGTGCACGAGGTTCTCGTCGATCGCGCGCGGCTCGGCGATGGCGGCCTTGATGGCGGTCGGCGTGATCTCGTGGAAGGTGATGCGCTTGACCTGGTCGGACTTCAGCTTGAGCATGTCGACGAGGTGCCAGGCGATGGACTCTCCCTCGCGGTCATGGTCGGTCGCGAGGTAGACGAACGCGGCCTTCGAGACGAGCGACTTGAACTCGGCCAGGATCTTCTTGGCCCGGGGCAGGACGACGTACTGAGGCGAAAAATCGTCGTCGACGTTGACGCCGATCTTGCGCACGGGCAGGTCGCGGACGTGGCCGAACGAGGATTTGACCACGAATTCATTCTTAAGGAAGCGGGAGATCGTTCTTTCCTTGGCGGGCGACTCGACGACCAGGAGGCTGGGGCCGGTGCGAGCGCCTTTGGAGGATTTAGAGGTCTTGGGGGGCTTTTCTACGGCGGGAGCCTTCGCCTTGGGAGCGGCTTTGACGGCTTTGGGAGCTTTGGCGGGCTTCTTTTCAGCGGGCTTCTTTTTGGGCATAGCGATTTCCAGGGACCGAGGATACTCTTTCCTTTAATTCCAGCCCGAACATTATAGAGGAAATGCGTGTGGTGTCAAGCCCCGACAGCTGAACCAGTTCATCTAAGGAGAGGGCGTCCGAGCCCAATAGGGCCATGACCGAAGCCTCTTCCTCCGTCGGGGGCGACATCGGCGCGGGGACCGGATCGGGGGCGGTCCTGACGGCCAATAAATGACCGTCCGGCAGGCGGGCGAGGATGTCGGCGACCCCGGAGGCCATCGGCGAGCCGTCGGCCAGCAGCTTATGCGGCGCCTCGGACATGACGGAGTCGGCGGGGCCGGGGACGGCCAGGACTTCACGGCCCTGGTCCAGGGCGTGACGGGCGGTGATCATGGCGCCGGACTTATACCGGCCCTCCACGATCACCGTGGACCAGGACAGGCCCGAGACGATGCGGTTGCGGCGCGGGAACAGTTCCGGGAGGGGCTTCGTGTCGATCGGGCGCTCGGAGATCACGGCTCCCCCCGCCGCGACGATGCGGCGGGCCAAAGGAGCGTTCTCCGCGGGGTAGGGATGCCCCAGGCCGGTCCCCAGGACGGCCCAGGTCGGGCCCTTGGCGTCGAGAGCCGCCAGGTGGGCCTCGGCGTCGATGCCGCGGGCCAGGCCGCTGACGACGACCAAGCCGGCCCGGGAGGCGTCGCCGGCGAGCCGGCGGGCCATGCGGCGGCCGTAGGGGGTCGGGTAGCGGGTGCCGACGACGGCGACGGCGGTGACCGAGGAGAGGGCGCCCTGGACGTAGAGGACCAGCGGCGGATCGTGGATCGAGGCGAGGAGGTCGGGGTAGTCGGGATCGCCTCTCAGGACAAGACGGGCCCCGACGGCACGAGCCCGAAGCTCCTCGGTCGCGACGTCGAAGGCCAGGGCGGCGCGGCGCCAGCGAACGACGTCCCCGAGGTCCGCCGCGCTGACGCGGGCCCAATCCATATCCGAAGTCTTGGAGAGACCTTCCGGGCCCAACGTCTCGAGCAGATCCCAGGCGCGGCGCGGAGGGGTCAGGACGTTCAAACGCGCGGCCCAGCGCTGACGGTCGGTCCAGGGGGCGGACACGGGTTAGAGCAGCTCCTCGTCGAGGGGTTTGGAGGAATAGAACGGCACCGTCGAGGATCTCGAAGGAGGAACTGATTTGGACGGCAACGGAATGGGTTTTCGAGGATGACCGGAATGCATCATGGCGTCGACGCGGCGAAGAAGCTCGGGGTTGCTCGTCAATGATCCCCATTCCGAGGGTATGCGTCCGGCAGCGACGAACAATTCGACGGCGTCCGTCTCCAGCACCGCGGCCATCCGGCGCAGGACATCCTCCTCGGCGGGCGGGTTTCGTTTTCCCGTCAGCACCTTCGACAGGAAGGACGGGTCGAGCCTCGCCCGGCGGCACAGTTCCCGCAGGCCCAGGCCGCGGCGCGACATCGCGTCCGTGACGAGGCGGGAGAACGGGAGAAGCTCGCTCATTTGAACTTGACGTACTCCAGCTTCTGCTCGGCGAGGCGCTTGTCCTTGTGATCGGGGAACTCCTCGATGAAGCGCTGGAGCGACTGGCGGGCGGTCTCGTAGTCGCGGTTCTCCTCGGCGGCCGAGGCCAGGCGAAGGAGGCCTTTCGCGGTGTAGGGTCCGGTCGAGTAATCGGTGAGGAGCTGGGTGAAGGCTTCCTGAGCCTTCTGGTATTCGGCCCGCTGATAGTAGACGAGGCCCACGTAATAGTCCGCGGCCGGGGCCCACGAGGCCTGGGGATTCTTCTTGGCGTACACCAAGGTATCCGCGAAGTTGTAATGGCGGCTCGCGTACCAGTACGTGCCGTAGAGCACGGCGATGACGACTATCCACTTCTTCAAGCTGCGACCTCCAGGTTGGACCGGAGACGGTCCAGGCCGCGCAGCGAGGCGGCCTCCAGGACGGCGGAGGCTCCCACTGCGTCGTCGTGCGACAGATCGGCGATCGTCCGGGCCACGCGCAGGACGCGGTCGAGGGCGCGGGCGGACAGGGCGGCCTTGCGTTCGGCGGCGGCCAAGGTGTCGAGGGCCTCCGGGAGCACGCGGGCGGAGCGGCGGAACGCGGCCGCGTCGACGAAGGCGTTGAGCGGGGCGGGGGCACCGGCCCACCGCTTCCGCTGGAGCTCGCGCGCGGCGGTCACGCGCGCCCGCACCGCCGCGGAGGTCTCCCCCGTCGTCTTCTCGGCCGCCCAGTCGCCGAAGGCGACGGACGGCGTCTCGACCTGCAGATCGATGCGGTCGATCAACGGCCCCGACAGACGGGACAGGTAGCGGCCCACCTCGTTCGGGGCGCACACGCAGGTCTTGCGGGGGTGGCCGCGCCAGCCGCAGGGGCAGGGGTTGGCCGCCGCGACGAGCGTGAAACGCGAGGGGTACTCGACGGTCTCCCGCGCCCGGGCGACGCTCACGCAGCGGTCCTCCAGGGGCTGGCGCAGGGCCTCGAGGGCCGGCCGGGAGAACTCGGCGAGCTCGTCCAGGAACAGCACGCCGCCGTGGGCGAGGCACGCCTCTCCGGCGCGCGAGGAGGGCCCGCCCCCGATCAGGGCGGCCGCGGAGGCGCCGTGATGGGGCGCGCGGAAGGGGCGCTCGCGCACGAGGCCGGGCGTCGCGCGGCCCATGGCGGATTGGACGAGCGTGACCTCCAGGGCCTCTTCGCCCGTCAAAGGAGGCAGCAGCCCCGGGAGGCGGCGCGCGAGCATGGATTTGCCGGTGCCGGGCGCGCCGACGAACAGGAGGTTGTGGCCACCGGCCGCGGCGATCTCGAGAGCCCGCTTGGCCGAGGACTGGCCGCGCACGTCGGCGAGGTCGAGGACCGGGGCGTCGGAGACCGACGCAGGAGCGGACGCGCGGAGCCGGGGCGCGACGCCCCCGACGATCTCGGCGGCCTCGCGCAGGTCCGCCACCGGCAGCGCCTCGATGCCGGCCGCGCGCGCCTCCTCGGCGTTGGCCTCCGGCACCATGATCGCCGCGAATCCCGCGGCCTTGGCGCGGGCCGCCATCGCGAGGACCCCGCTGACGGGCTGGACGCGTCCGTCGAGGGAGAGCTCTCCGACCACGCACCAGCGCCGCGTCCACTCGCCGCCGGAGACCTGCCCGGAGGCGGTCAGCAGCGCCAGCGCGATCGGCAGCTCGTAGTGGCTGCCCTGCTTGCGCGGGCGCGCGGGCGAGAGGTTGACGGTGACGCGGCGGTTGGGCATCGCGAAGCCGGAGTTGCGCAGGGCCGCGGCCACGCGCTCGCGCGCCTCGCGCACCGCGTCGTCCGGCAGGCCGACGGTGGTGAAGTTGGGCAGGCCGTTGGCCAGGTCGAGCTCGACGAGGACGGGATAGCCCTGGACGCCCCTCAGGCCCATGGCGTGCACGCGCGCGAGGCTCATTCGTCCCTCCCGGGCAGCTCGACGGCGAGCCTGCCGGCCTCGGGCTCCACCGACATCAAGGTGAGCGACGGGTAGCGCCGCAGGAGCCGCGCCGCCAGGCCGTCGATCTTGAGCCCGGCCATGAACACGCGCAGGACGACGCTCTGCTCCTCGCCGCGCCAGACGCCCAGATACGCGCCCTCCACGCCCTCCACGCCGCGCACAGCGGCGAGCAGGGGCTTCAGGCTGTCGAGGCCGGAGCCGCCGACGACGAAGACGGCGCCCTCCGAGCGGCCGCTCCGGCGGCGCGTGATCTCGGCCGCGACCTTGGAGGCCGCGTCCTCCCCGGCCTGATCCAGGGCCTTGCCGCGGGCGGCGGCCGACGAGGTGTCGAGTACCGACGCGTCGGACTGCGTCTGGCCGACGGGCGCGGCGTCCTTGACCTCGTATTGGTCGGCGACGAGGGTCGCGCGGCCGCGCCAGGTGAGGGTGGCGGGATCGAGCTCCGCGCTCGCCGAGGCCGCGGCGACGACCATCCATTCCGCGCCGAGACGCGACGCGCCGGCGGCGAGCGCCGCGGGATCCTTGCCCTTGGCCGGGAATTTGTTCAGCTGGTCGCGGCCGTCGATGGCCGTCATGCCGTAGGCCGACAGGCCGCGGCGCAGGGCGTCGGCCGCCGGCCCGACGCCGAGGTCGAGTATCCCCTGCGGCTCGGACACGAGCAGCAGCACGCGCGGCTCCTGCGACGGGAAGCCCGCCGGGCGCAGAAGGCCTTCCTTGTCCAGGGCGAGGAGCATCTTGGCGAAGCGGAGCTCGACGACGCCCTTCCCCTTCTTGAAGCGCGCGCGCCCGGTGAAATCGGCCGCGCGGCCGCCGAAATCCTCCGCGATCCTCGCCGAGGCCGAGGAGCCGGGCGCCAGGAACAGCTCGAGAGCGCCGTCCACCGCGAGCCGCCGCGCGTCCGACTCGGTCGGCGCGGACACGGCGACGGCCGCGCCCTCCTTCGTGAGCCCCGGCTTCAGCCGCCCGAAGGAGCACCCGGAAACGAACGGAATGACCACAAAGACACCAAGACACCAAGAACGAACGGAACGAAGGTCAACGTCGACGTTGACCCTCCCTTCCGTTCTTCGTGTCTTGGTGTCTTTGTGGTTCATTCGTTCGTTGCCGTTCAATTCTGCGCTTCCTGCCGCTCGCGGCCGGCCGCGGGGACGACGAAGTGGAAGGTGGTGCCCTTGCCGAGCTCCGACTCGAGCCAGATCTTGCCGCCGTGCTTGTCGACGACCTCGCGGGCGATGGCGAGGCCCAGCCCCGTGCCGGGCGCGTTGACCTGGGAGCGGTTGCCGGCGCGGTAGAAGCGCTCGAATACCTTCTCGCGGTCTTCCGGAGGAATACCGATGCCGTCGTCGGAGACGGACACCATCACGAACTCCCCCTTGTCCTGGATGCGCACGCGCACCCGGCCGCCGGGCATGGTGAACTTGATCGCGTTGGAGACGAGGTTGTCGAGCACGAGCTGCATCCAGCGCTCGTCGCCGAGGGCCTTGGGCAGCACGCCCGGGGCCTCGGCGGAGAGCGTCTTGCTCGCCTCGGCGGCCGAGGGCTGGTGGTTCTCGACCGACTCGAGCACCAGCCGCCCGAGGTCGAAGGGCCCCAGCTCCATCTTCGCCCCGCCCTCCAGGCGCGACAGGTCGAGCAGGTCGGAGACGAGCCCCGACAGCCTTTTCGACGCGGCCTTCGCGATGGAGAGGAATTTCATCTGTTGTGCGTTGAGCGGTCCCGTGTCGCCCTCGAGCATCACGGTCAGGAATCCCGAGATCGTGGTCAAGGGAGTCTTGAACTCGTGGCTGACGGTCGAGACGAACTCATCCTTCATACGATTGAGGGTGGCCAATTGTTCCGCCGTCTTGGCCAATCTCCGGTTCAAAATGGCGGTCTCCACGATGATCGCCGCCTCCTCCGCGATGACCGACACCAGGGCGATCTGCTCGTCGGAGAACGCGTCGCGGCGCTTGCTCCCGACGCGCATGACTCCGATGCACCGGTCTTCCAAAACGAGGGGCACGACCATCAGCGAGTGGATGCTCCACATCTTGGTGTAATGGGCGTTGACCTGGGGGTCGTTCTGGGCGTCCCCGGTCATGAACGGCCGACGCGTCTTGAAGACCCGCACGGAAGAAGAGCGCTCGTCGGTCAGCGCCAGGCGGTACAGCATCTCCTCCCCTTCCAAGCCGTAGGCGCCGGACTGCGTCACGAGCTCGCCGGTGGCCTCGTCGAGGATCAGGAACGCGACGAGGTCCGCCTCGAGGGAGCGCGCCACGATGGAGACGATCGCCGCCAAGGTCGAGGGCGCCTGCGCCGCGCGCGAGCTGAGCGCCCCGGCCACGTCGTGCAAAGTCTTGATTTCCTTTGATTTTTTGATCAGGCGGTCCTGGGCCGCGGTGAGCTCCTCCATCGCGGCCGACAGCCCTCCCTCGAGCTTCTCCCGGGAGCTGGAGAGGTCCGACAGGCCCGCGGCGAGCGCCGCGGCCGAGCGCAGGGCCGCGGCCGCGAGCTCGAGCCGGGACGTCAGGGTCTCGCCGTCGTCCCCCGGGCCGGAGCGGACCGCGAGTACCACGCCCGCGCCGCGCTCGTCGGTCCAGCCGCCGGCGGCCGCCGAGCTGTATCCTTGCTGGGCGAGACCCCGGGTCAGGGCGTCCGCCTCGCCCCCGGCGTCGCCGAGGCTCCACGAGGAGCTCCCGGACGCGGCCGCGCGGGAGAGCAGCCCGGCGTCGAAGCGGAACGAGGAAAGCTCGAGCCGCGCCCACGGACCGCCGCGGTGCGCGAGGAGCGCCGCGCTGCCGTCCGGGCGCCGCGCGAAGGCGGCGAGGCTGAGCTCGGGCTGACGCCGGTGCAGGGCGCCGAGCACGCGGCTGGCCGCCTCCTCGAGGGCGTGCCCCGGCCGGCGCACGGCGGCGTCGAGGTCGAGCGCCTCGACGGCGAACCGGCGCAGGTCCTCGAGCTCGGCGCGCAGCGCGCGCGCCTCGCGCTCGAGGGGCAGGACCTTGCGGAACGAGAACCACCACCAGAGCGCGGCGGCCGCGACCCCCGAGGACAGCACGCCGACGACGGCCGCGGCGCCGGTCATGGTCGCCTCCGAAAGCGATCGACGCGACCATTTCCGCGCTTAGGCTTGGTCATCGCTCGAAGTCGAGGTGCGCGTTCACGTAGTGGGCCGCGATGTGCACCTGCGCGTGCGGGACCCAGCCGGTCGCCACCCCGGAGCTGTCCAGGATGCGGCGCACCGCGTGGCCGAACTCGTTGGCGCGCGCGGCCAGCGGGGAATCCGCGCCGGGCCCGACGACGAGCGCCCGCGACACGCCCGCGCGATGGCACATGTCCGCGATCTGGAACGGCACGCCGACCTGCTGCATCGCGTCGTAGGTCCCCATCATCGCGTACCGGTAGGGGCGGGTGAAGCCGTTCTTGACGCCGGTGTCCAGGAACAGGGACGCGGCGTACTCGCCCAGGCCCTGCTGGCCCTTCGGGACGACGATCGCCAGCGGCTCCGAGCCGGCGGGCGCGCCGGGCGGAGAGAAGGTCGCGGCCGCCGTCGACACGGGCGGCGCCTCGGACCCGATCGTGATCGGCTCGTAGATGATCCGCAGCAGGTCCATCAGCGGCGAGGGCTGGCCGGCGGCCGCGCGGATCCTGCGCAGGGCCGCGATCCGCCGCGTCCACAGTGACATGTCGGGATAGCCCCACAGGATCAGCTTGTCCGAGAGCTGGCCGATCTCGTCGCCGCTGAGCTGGGCGCCGACCCGGTCGGCCACGGCCGCGACGAGGTCGCGCTGGATGTTCGGGCTCGGGATCTTCAGGTCCACCGACCAGCCCTTGGAGAACGTGAACTTCAGGGCCTCCTCGAGCGTGCCGAGCGCCTTCGGCGGGTACATCGAGGTGATGACGACCTGCTGGCTGCGGTCGAAGAACGACTTGAAGATCTTGGCGAGGAGGTCCTTGTTCTGGTCGGTGATCGCGAGCAGGTGGATGTCGTCGACGAAGATCGCCTTGGAGTCCGCGACCTTCTTGTCGATCGCGGCCATGTTCCCGCTCGCGGCGGCGGCGCTCACCACGCGCGAGAGGCGCGCCCCCGAGGTCACCAGCAAGGACGACGTGCCGAGCCCCTTCGACATGGAGTTCGCGATCGCGTACAGAAGATGGGACTTGCCGGTCCCCGGCACGCCGTAAAGGAAAAGAGGGTTGTACATCGAGCCCGGAGAGGTCACCACCGACATCGCCGCCGCGTGCGCGAAGCGGTTGTACGCGCCGACGAGCAAGGTCTCGAAGGTCCAATCGGGACGCAGCTCGTCGGTCAGCGCCGTCGAGGCGGGGTTCACGGCGATCGGCGCCGCCTCGGCCGGAGCGGGGGTCGCAGCCGGACCCGGCGTGGCCATGCGCACCTCGGTGGGCGGAGCCGTCGCCGGCGCCGGCGCCGGCGCGGGCGTCGGAACGGGCGCGGGCGGCGGCGACATCGGGGCGGGAGGCGTGAACGCGGCCTCGGGTCCGAGGGAGATCAAGGGCTCCTTCGCCGGCGGCAGGGCGGCCGGCGGGGGCGGCGTCATACCCGGCGGCAGCGGGATCGGCGGAAGTATGTCGCCCGGGGGCGGCAAGATCGACGCCGAAGGGATGCCGCTCAAAGGCGGAGGCGGCGGTATCAGCGAAGGCGGCGGCGGGACGGCGTTCGCGGCCGGCGCGAGCGTCGGCATCGGCGGGATCTCGGGCATAGGCGGCAGTTGATTCGGCGGCGGGGTCGCGGGCGGCGGAGGCGGAGCCGCGGCGGGAGCCGGCGCCGGCTTCGGCGACATCTTGCCGAGCCAGTCGTTGAGCTTCTCGCTGACCTCCGGCGTCACCTTGTGCAGCACGAAGCTGAGGTTGTATTCCTCGCCGTCGAGAGGGGTGGGCCGGCCGCACAAGGCCCCGAACTTTTTGAGCACGGCCGCGACGTCCGCGACGCCCCCTCGCAGCAGCAGGAGGTGCCGCTGCGGGTCCTCGGCGTTGGGCGAAGGCCGGATCTCCCAGCGATCCATCAGCCTTCCCCCGGGAGGAGCATCATGTCCACGATGACGTCGACGGCCGTGGATTTCTTCTGCGCGTCCGCGGGCGCCACCGCCCGGAACAGGAGGTTCGCGCGCGAGCACGCCTCGGACAGGTCGTCCGTCTTCGCCGAAGGCCAGTCCTCGACGACGGCCAATATGGCGACCGCCTTCGTCTGCTGGGCTTTCGCCACCACGGCGTTCGGATCGGTCGACGCGGCGACCTCGAGCGCCAGGACCTCGCGCAGGAACAGCGGCTTCTTCGAGATCGTGCGCGCGGCCTGGCTCAGGAACGCGGCGAAGGTCGTCTTCATCTCCGAGCAGGACGACGTATAGATATAGGCCACGCGGCGGATCTGCTCCTTGGGCGCCTCCGGCGGGAGCTCCGCGGCCTTGGGCGGCTCGGCGGCGGGCGGCGGCTCGGCGGCGGGCGGCGGAGCGGCGGGCGGCGGAGCGGCGGCCGGCGGAGCGGCGGGCTTCGCGGGCTCCGGCGGCTTCG